>UQNH01000006.1:0-45105 GCA_900542365.1 uncultured Collinsella sp.
GTGCCGAAGCTGGCCCATGCGTGGGGGCGATAAATCTTCTCGGCAGGGACATTGTACCCCAAACGGTCGACCGTCATAGCCCGGCACAAACCGCCTGGACTCAATATCTCAATGCGGTCGTCGTACATAGTCACCTGAACCTGGGAGGCGCACCCGTCCGGCGAGTAATCGCGGTGCATGAGCGCGTTGGCCACTGCCTCGCGCACGGCCGTCTCGGGATACTCGGGTCTATCGATGCGAAACGCGCCCTCCACTTTCGACGAGACGCGCACGTTGCGTCGCAGCGCCACCATCAGCTCCGATATCATCACGGGGATGGGCCCGACGATCTCGCGAGAATCGAGAAAACGCAGCCCCTCGGCGCTCACATCGGCCTTCGACGTCCCCGGGATCACCGTAAACGAAAGGCAGGCCCGCGGGAAATAACGCTGCGGAAAGCGCCCGAGCGCCATAAGTCCCGCCAATGTGGGTCGCACGATCCCCTCCCCGTCACGAGCCGTCACGCAGAGCGCCTCAAGCAGCTCCTCGTCGCTCATGCCCTTGAACGCTCGCGGCGAATCGGCACGCTGCCGGCGCATGAAGCCCTCCAGAAGCTCTTCGTCAAAGTCGCCCATCGCAGCCCCTTCGACCACTTCGCGATCGTAGTGCGGCGGCCGACGCCCCTCCAGCAGGCGGTCCACCTCGTAGGGGCTCAGCCTCCGATCACCATCCCCCACACGCGCATAGGAGCCGTCATGCATTGCGCGCGACTTGACGAAGCAGGGCTTAAGCTCGGGCGGCAGCTCGGGCACCGTGGCCACCACCACGGGCGACCCTTCGAATTCAACGATCTCCACTGACGCCCGCACGGGCGGTTCCATCTTCTCGCCGCACATCTGGGCAAGCGCGTCGGCCACAGCACGCGCCTTGAAGCCCGGAACAGCCTGGAAGCCCGCGCGCTCCGCCAACCCCAGAACCACCACGCCGCCCGATGTGTTCGAAAACGCGCTCAGCGTTTCCGCCATACTTTTCGGAAGCCCTTGAGCGGCCGCTTTCACCTCTACCCGCTCCGTGTCGGTGCCAAGGCGCCGAGCGAGCTCGATGCAGGTCTGCAAATCGAAATCGTACACGCCCACAGCCCACCCCCGCAAATAGTTTCAAGTAGTCTCATCAGTATGCAACAACTTGAGACTATTTGCAACAACGATTGTATTTGTTGGTGCGCGCAAACCCAACATTGTGCAAGACCCCAGTTCAGAGAATTCAAATCACGATTTGATAAATCTGGATTTGAATAGCATACTCAGACCATCTCTTCTGCAGGAAACGCCTCGTCGTAATCGGGGTCGTCCTCGCGGCGCACGAATTCGTACAGAAGGCGGCGCGTGGCGGGCAGCTCTTTCTTCTTCAGCTGGTGCTCCCACAGCACGAGCACCTTCCAGCCGGCCTCCTCTAGCGCCGCCAGGTTTTGCTCATCGCGCTCGACGTTGCGGACGAACTTGGCCTCCCAGTAATCGAGGTTCTTCTTGGGCACCGACAGGCTGCACACGGGGCACCGATGCCAGAAGCACCCGCGAATCTCGATGGCCAGCTTGCGCCCTACGAACGCCACGTCGGGACGCCCCGGGGCCTTTCTCCAGTCGCAGCGGTAACCGGTAAAGCCCATCTCGCGCAGCATGCGGCGCACGAGCACCTCCGGCTTCGTATCGCGCCGCTTGTTGCCCTGCATCGATTTGTGCGTGGCTGCCGACACAACTCCGAAATCGTAGCGGTTCGCCTTCGATAAGCGCACGCGAGATTCGGCGTCCTCCTCGCCTTCCGCAGAGCCTTCGTCGGCAGCCTCCGTTGAGACTTCCTCCCCCGCCTCGATTGCGCGATCAGTCACACCGTCGGGAGCATCGCCCGCATCGCTCTGCGCAATCGCCTCTTTCGTTTTCTCTATCGGCTTTTTCATGGCCGCTATTATAGCGCCTGCGCCTTCCGGCTTGCGGAACCCCGAACGCCCCGATTAAGAAAGCGTAAGGTGTGCGTCTTTTTCCCGATGCTGTCACGCGTCGTGCAACTCAAGCGCTACCATGGGAGTCCCCATCGTCCCGCCAGTCGCAACTGGCGTATTCCAGCGACGATCGCACGTCGCCGGAGCCGGCCACCCCAAAAGCGAGCCGAGCCCCAAGCGACAACGCATCAGCCGAAAGCAAGCCAAACGAAGCACCCGACCCAGGAAGGAGGAGGCTCCATGCCGAATGCGCCATTCGCGCTCGACCGTCGAGAGTTCATCGCGCTCGCCGGCGGACTGGCCGCCGTGCTCGTCATCGGCGACGGCGCCTATTTCGCCTCCCGCAGGTCGGCCGCCCACGCCCAGCCCGTACCTTCCGAATCCGGCACCCTCACCCAGCCAGCGACGCCGCTTAATGGCGCAATCGCCTCATCCAACGCAGAGGCGACCTCAGCTGCCGCGGCCTCTCCCGAAACCGAGTCAGCGGCCGCAACCAATAGCGAAACGCCTCCGACGGCGCTCGAAGATCTCCCCTGGAACCTGCGCCTCGTGAACCGAGAGCACCCCCTCGACGCCGACTTCGAGCCCAACAACTTGGCCGAGCTGCCCGACGTGAGCTGGGTGGAGCCCCACGTCAACCACCGAGTGGACGCCCGCATCGTTGAAGACCTCGCGGCCATGCTCACGGCTGCCGAGGCCGCCGGCACACATCCCATCATCTGCTCCTCTTTCCGCACCTACGACTACCAGGAGAATCTCTTCGAAAACCGCATCGAGCGAGCCGAGCGCGAGGAGCATCTGGAAGGCACCGAAGCCGAGGAGGCTGCCGCGTTCTGGGTGGCACCTCCAGGTGCCAGCGAGCACCAGACCGGTCTCGCCGTCGACATCGTGGACGCTGACTATCTGGAACTGGACGAAGGCCAGGAAGAGACGGCCACCCAGCAATGGCTCATGATCCATTGCGCCGAATACGGCTTCATCCTGCGCTACCCCACGGACAAAAGCGCCACAACCGGCATCGGCTACGAGCCCTGGCACTACCGCTACGTCGGCAAGGAGGCCGCCTCCGCCATAACGCAAAGCGGCCTCTGCCTCGAAGAATGGCTCGTCGAAACGTACCACATCCAGGCCTGAAGCCACCCCTCCCCCTCTCCGCAGCTGCACCCTCCCGCAGCTGCACCCTTCCGCAGCCGCCCTCTCCGAAACCTGCTCCCTTCAAGGCCGCGAAACAAAATTGCCGAGCCGTCCCACAAGAAAGGCGGCCCTAAGGCCGCCTTTTGCAAGGAGTGGGTATCGCAAGAACTTACAGCATCCAAGGCTGAATAATCGTGATCGGCACCGCCGCGCTCACGATGAGCAGACGCAGCATGAAGCCGCCGACGAGCACACCCGCATCCGAAAGGGCGCTGATCATCTGGCCCGTGCGCGAGGTCTCGAACTCGTGCTTGGCCAGCCACAGCATCCAGCATTCCAGAATCGTCGGGAGCAGCAGGCCCACGATGACGAACAAGAGCCAGAACGCGACGGCCCAATTGCCCGCCACCAGCGACATCACGCTCTCCCAGCCGGCGGGGCTGGGGTTGAACGCCGTGATGAACAGCAGCGCGGCAACCAGCACGAACTCGATGACGGGCAGCCAGAAGTGGAACTTCTTCATGACGACGACCTCGTTGAACTCGTCGGGCGCGTAGAACACGCCGACCAGAAGCACCGCGGCCATGCCGGTGGATACGGCAGACACAAGGAACAGAATCGGCAGAAGCGCGCTGTTCCACAGGGGGAATCCCTGGCACACGCCGAGCAGGCAGCCCGTGTAAATGGCGACGCACAGGCCCATGACGAGCCCCACGCAATCGAGCCACATCGGCACCTCGCGCTTCATCAAATCAAGCACCAGCACGATGAGCGCGACGACCACGAACACCGCCAGAAACACCACGCCCCAGGTCATTACCGATCCGAAGTTCGTAAGCAGAAGCGCGAAGCGCAGCGGATGGGCGAAGCCCGCGGCAGCGTCGAACATCAACAAGCACAGACCGATGATGACCACGATCGGCGCGATGAGGCGGCCGACGCGCATGAGGCGCTTACACTCCGGGTGGCGATAACGAACGAACACTGCCGTTGCGAACGCGCCGCCGCCCAAGCCGGCCAGGAAGAGGTACCACGCAATGATGGCGCCCCAAATGGGTTCGTAGATCATGTCAATCACCTCACGTAATAGATCTTGGCGCGGGTCAGATCGCCGGCGATGGGGGCCGCACCCGTACGCGCGATTTCCTTGGAAATCTCGCTGTCGGAATCGTCCAGATCGCCGAAGATGCGAGCGCCCGTCAGGCAGGCATCGACGCACGAGCACATCTTCGTGCCGTTCTCATAGGAAGAAAGCGTGCAGAAGCGGCACTTGTCCACCTCGCCCGTCTTTGAATTGCGCGTACGCACCTGATAGGGGCAGGCGGCCATGCAGTACAGGCAGCCTATGCAGCGGCCGTGATCCACTTCGACGATGCCGTCGGAACCCATATGCGCGGCTCCGGTGGGGCACACGCTCGCGCACGGCGCATCCTCGCAGTGCATGCACTGCAGCGGGATGTGCTCCACGGTCACGTTGGGGTACTTGCCCACTTCACGCTCTTCAAAGCGGATGAACGACTCATCGGGAAGCAGGTCGTTCTGGCGCTGGCAGGCCGTGCGGCAGGCATAGCAGCCAATGCACTTCTTGGTATTGATGAGCATTCCGTAGCGTGCCATCATTCACCTACTTTCTGCACGGAAACCAACGTTTCCTGGGTCATGGCCGAGCCATAGGCCGGTTCCATGTGGAAGGGAACGAAGTCCATGAAGTTCAAGCCCACGCCGTAAGCCGTGTGCTGATCGGGGGATTTGCAGCCATAATGGGAGGGCATGTAGATGGCCGTCGGGTTGATGCGCTCGGTCACCTTCACCTTGATGGGGCCCTCGGCCATCGTGTTCGACAGAATGACCTCGTCGCCGTCCGCGATACCCAAGCGTTCGGCCACCTCGGCGTTGATCCAGATGCGGTCGAGGCCGTAGGACTTCGTGATGTCCATCAAAGGCTCGCAGTTGGCGGTCTGCGTATGCGTGTGGATGGCCTGCTTGCCGCCGATGAGGCGGAACTCGCCGACGGTCTCGTTCGGCATCACCTGGGGCTCGACCCACACCGGGCACGCGGACAATCCAGCCGCCTCGCACGCCTCGCTCGTAAACTGGATCTTGCCCGTCGGGGTCTTCCACTCGGGAACCTTGCCGTAGGCATAGGCCTTCTCGGGGAACGAGATCGTGCCGACCTGCCGCAGCTCATCGAGGCTCGTGCCCACGCTGCGCAGCTGCGCGTCGGCCAGCTCGTCAACGGTGAACGGGAAGTACTGCCCCACGCCGCACGCCTCGGCCAGCTGGGTGAAGATCACATCGGCCGGACGCGTGTTGGGGTGAATCACCTCGAGCACCTGATCGCGCAGGGAAACGACCGGCACGCGTCCGCCCACGAACTCGGGCAGCTCGCGGCGTTCCAGGTAACTGCACTCGGGCAGCACGTAGTCGGCCAGCATCGCGGTTTCCGACATCTGCACGTCGACGACGACCATCAGATCGAGGTTCGCGAAGTCCTCTGCCAGCTGGGCGGGGTTGGAATAGCCGGCCGCCATGTTCGAGTTGTAGAAGAACAGGCCCTTGACGTTGCCCTCCTTCGCCATCTCGGCGACGTAGAGGTTAGTGCCCATGGAAGAGAGCGCTAGCGGGTACTCCTCGGCGCCCCACATCTTCGCCTCGACCTTCGGCACCTCGGGGAACTTCGCCGGATCGAGATCGCCCGCCTTCACGCTGGGGAGGAACAGCGCCCCACCGGGCTGGTTCCAGCAGCCCAGAAGCGTGTTGAACAGGCAGAGCGCGCGCGCCGTCTCGCCCGAGTTCAAGGGCCTCACGCACCGCGTCGTCCGCATCGCCCCCGCCATCTATGGCGAGGACTACCGCCCCGATGCTCAGCAGCTGCTCGCCGCGTTTGACGCCGTCGAGGCGCTCACTGCTACCGGCAACGCCCTGGCCATCTCCACGCCCGGCTACGGCTGCGGCGCCGAGAGCCTCTTTAAGATGTGCGTCGGTAACCAGATCGGTATCGAGCTTGCCGAGGATGTAGACGTGGAGAGCCTCTTCACCCCGCTCTACGGCAGCTTTATTGTCGAGCTCGCCGAGGATGCCGAGCTGCCCGAGGTCGCCGACGGCGTTGTCGTCGAGCCCCTGGGCACCACCGTCGAGGGCTATGTCATCGACACCGGTTCCGAAGTCATCGAGCTCTCCGAGCTCCAGGAGGCCTGGGAGAGCGGCATCGAGGGCGTCTTCACCTACCGCAGCGCCGGCGAGACCCCCGAGGTCGAGACCATCGACTTCCGCGCCAAGGATATCCACGTGTACGGCGGCGCCAAGATCGCCCGCCCGCGCGTGATTATCCCGGTGTTCCCCGGCAACAACTGCGAGTACGACAGCGCCCGCGCCTTCCGTGCCGCCGGTGCCGAGGCCGACACCTTCGTGATCAACAACCTCACGCCCGAGGCCGTCGCCGAGAGCACCCACGAGCTTGCCCGCCGCATCCGTGCAAGCCAGATCGTCATGATCCCCGGTGGCTTCTCGGGCGGTGACGAGCCCGACGGCTCCGCCAAGTTCATCACGGCGTTCTTCCGCGCTCCCGAGGTCACCGAGGCAGTCCGCGACCTGCTCAAGGCCCGCGACGGCCTGATGCTGGGCATCTGCAACGGCTTCCAGGCTCTGGTCAAGCTCGGCCTGGTGCCCTACGGTGACATCGTCGACGCCACGCCCGATGCACCCACGCTGACGTTCAACACCATCGGTCGCCATCAGAGCCGCCTGGTGCGCACCCGCATCTCGTCCAACCTGTCCCCGTGGCTGTCGCAGTGCAGCCTGGACGACCCCTACACCGTCGCCATCAGCCACGGCGAGGGCCGCTTTGTCGCCAACGACGAGGTGCTCGCCCAGCTGATCGCCAACGGCCAGGTCGCTACGCAGTACGTGGGCGAGGACGGCAAGCCCAGCATGGACCTTTCCGTCAACCCCAACGGCTCCGCACTCGCCATCGAGGGCATCACGAGCCCCGACGGCCGCGTCCTGGGCAAGATGGGCCATGCCGAGCGTCGCGGCGACAACCTGTACCGCAACGTGCCCGAGTATGTCCCCGGCGACAAGTTCATGCCGATCTTTGAGAGCGGCGTAGCCTACTTCGCCTAAACCTTTCCCATCGGGTACAATCCCCTCGGGTAACAACACCCGCCACCGGCACACCCGGTGGCGGGTTCTTTTTTGCTTCGCGCATACAGGAAGGACACCATGGAAAGCCGCAATCCGTATCTCGCCACCCTGCCCGGACTCATCCTGGGCTGTCTCGTCTGCTGCGCGCTCTGGGGGTCGGCTTTTCCCTGCATCAAGATCGGCTACAGCCTCTTTGGCATTCCCGCGCACGACAGCGCCTCGCAGCTGCTCTTCGCGGGCCTGCGTTTCACCCTTGCCGGCATGCTGGTCATTGTCGGCATGAGCGTGGCCCAGCGCCGTCCACTCGTTCCGCAAGCGCGCGATATCAAGCCCATCTGCATCTTGTCGCTCTTCCAGACCATCGGGCAGTACTTCTTTTTCTACCTGGGACTCTCGCGCGCCAGCGCCATGTCGAGTTCCATCATCGAGGCCAGCGCTAACTTCCTCGCAATCCTCTTTGCCGCCCTGGCATTTCACACCGAGAAGCTCAATACGGCCAAGGTGCTTGGCTGTGCGCTGGGCTTTGCCGGCGTCGCGCTCGTCAACCTCTCGGGCGCAGATGGCACCTTTGGCTTCAGGCTCGATGGCGAGGGCTTTATCCTAGCCTCCACTGTCGCGGGTGCTCTTTCGACCTGCCTGATCGGCATCTTCTCGCGCAAGCATGACGGCGTCTTGCTCGCCGGCTGGCAGTTTTTAGTCGGAGGTTTGGTCCTTACCGCCATCGGGTTTTTGATGGGCGGCGCGCTCTCCCCCACCGCGATCATCCCCGCCATCGCACTCATTATCTATATGGCACTCATTTCCGCCGTCGCGTACTCGCTATGGTCGCGTCTGCTTGCCGTCAACCCCGTCAGCCGTGTGTCGGTCTTTGGCTTTATGAATCCAGTCTTTGGCGTACTGTTGAGCGCTCTGCTGCTCGGCGAGGGCGCTGGCACGAGCCCTGTTACCGTACTTGTTGCCCTGCTGTTGGTCTGCGGCGGCATCATCATCGTCAACAGGCCCAAAAAGGCCTAGCGAGCTCACCTTTTTAGGGAGGATGTTCGCACACTTTAGCTTAATGGAGTACATCGGAGAGCCGAGGGCCGCCACGCCCGCCAGCGTGCGCCCTTTTTCTAGCGTATCTGGGCGCCGGCTTTCTTCTTCTCGCGCTTTACGCGGTAGAGCTCCGCGTCGGCAGCACGAAACAAGTCTTGCCAGGTATCGACGCCATCACCGACCCGTGCGTAGCCGATGGACATCCGCAACAGATACGGAACCTCGGCGCGCGCGAGCTCATCGTTGATTGTCGCGCACAGATGCATGATATCCTGTTCCGCCGCTGCCTTTTGGAGCACCACGAACTCATCGCCACCATAACGTGCGATAAAGCCGCCAGACGCCGAGCAGACTTCTTTGAGCGCAGCGGATATGACCTGAAGAGCATGGTCGCCCTCCACATGCCCATAGCGATCGTTAATCTGCTTAAAGCCGTCGGCGTCCATCATAAGCAGATATACATCTTCGGCCTGATCCACATTTGAGAAGAGCGACAGCATATAGGTCTCAAAACGGTTGCGATTGTTAAGTTCAGTCAACGGGTCGGTCGAGATGAGCTGCTCCTGGTAGATGATGTAGAGCAGCAACATGCTAATCATTATGCCGACACAAAGGCCGGGCACCGAGTATACGACCTGAAAGGTACCGCCCACCAGGGCCGGAATGGCGAAAAATGCCAAGGTTCGATAGATGGCCTTCGTCTGCAGGCTCTCGACCCTGCGAGATTGCACAAATGCATGCAGGGACGTATGTATAACGTAACAGTAGCTGACGATGGGCTGGATCATATAGGCAAAGCCGCGACGATACACGCCCTGCGAATCGATATAGAACAGGGCGTGCGTCCAGTAACTGGTAAACGCCAGCACGACCACCAGAGCCGTAGGCAACGCTACAAGCACCACCCTATAGCGCGAGGTCAAAAGGCGAGAACCCTGCACCGTCTCGGAATAGATAAACCAAATGAGACACGCGATAGCAAAGAGCGAAAACGAAACCGCGTTGGAAATCCAGTTGGCAGCAATGCCCAACGTGCCGTCCACACCGTCCGAAAGCGTCCAGATCATATCGAATAATATGTACGCGGCAGAGGTGTAGCCAAGCATGCTAAACAATAGCTGCTGGGTGCTCGAGAACAAGGAGCGACGACTTCGCACGGCAAGCCCGATAAGAACAATCATGCATAGCACGAATATCTCAATCTTGAGTGCCTTAACCACTAGCGCCATCCCTTCAATACCCAAGTGGTCAGAATCGCCCAATTCGAATCAGGGCAATAAACACCCCTTTACTCCACAGGGGTAAAGGGGATAATAGCAGAGCGCCCGAACATCACTGCAAAACAGTTTCTGTTCGGGCGCCCATACGGCGCGAATTGCACACGCCGGCATCATTGATGGGTATCGATTGCTACTCGCCATCGATGTCAGTCGCGACGGCCTCCTCTATGGCCTCGACACCGACAGGCGACAGATCCTCCTTGCCTTGGCAGAACTTCTTGTCGACCCAGCCAGTCAGAATCGGAGCCATGATCGCCGTGATGATAACGGCGGTGGCGATCTGAGCGTACGCGATGGGCGCAAGCTCGGCGTAGCGCGGTGCGACCTCGGCGAGGGCAACCGGTGTGGTCATAGCCGTGCCGGCAATGGTGGAGCAAGCCACAGCGGCCTTGCCATTGCCGCCGCACAGACGCTCGAACGCAAAGGTGATGGGACCGACGACAAACAGCGTGACAAGGCCCAGCAAGATGCCGGAAATACCGCCGGTGATAAAGCTCGACAGGCTC
Source organism: uncultured Collinsella sp. (assembly GCA_900542365.1). Classification (GTDB taxonomy): domain Bacteria; phylum Actinomycetota; class Coriobacteriia; order Coriobacteriales; family Coriobacteriaceae; genus Collinsella. Next base: position 10,074 of record UQNH01000006.1, read on the forward strand.
ATGGACGCACCGAGCTGAAATCCGATGACGGCAATCGCGGGATTGGCACCGGGAACCAGCAGGTTCTTGATAAACGGGAACAGGTTGCCCAGAACCATGCCAATAACGAGTGGCAAGATGGAGCCGATAATGGTGCCAATGGGAATGTTGGCGAGGCCGGAAACACCGAGGATGATCATCGTGACGGCGGGGCCGGCCGTAAAGAACAGGATACCGACGGCGCCCTGCTCAGACTCATCGCCGAACTCGCCCATGATGCCCGTATAGAGCGCCATGTTGCAAAACGTGATGCCGCCGATGATAGACACGGAGCTCAGACCCAGGAAGTTGTCGTTAAAGAAATATGCCACGCCCAGGCCGAGAGCCGCTGCGACGACCAGCTTGGGGATCAGCACGACGATACCGGTCTTGATGGCACCCGGCGTGGACTTAAAGCTGATGCCGGCGCCCACAAACAGCAGGATCGCGGCGACGATGGCATTGGAGCCACCGCGGCAGGCAGCCGTAAAGAAGCCGCCGATCTCAAAAACCTGCGGGCAGAAGGTGTTGAGCAAAAGACCGACGATCATCGGATAGATCATGATGTCGCCCGGGATGCGCGGGACCTTGAATTTCTTTTGCTCGTTGGCGGTCGCTTCCTGTGCCATGAAACCCCCATTTCCGCTGACGGGGTACAAAAGCCCACGTCACGCTTTGCTACAGTAAAGTTTGACCATGGTACCAGAAGAAATAGACCAGCTCGGTGAGAAATTCGATTCGTTGGACAGGGGCGCTAAACGTGCCCCGCTCTTATATGAGGCTCAAAACGATATAGAACACGATGCCCGAAACACAGCACCACAGCATCGATTTTGTCTTGACCGCCACGGCCACGACGCCGGCAGCCGCAATCCAGGGAACCAAGGCAGGCCAGGGTCCCGCGTCGAACGCGCCGGGGCTCACCAAGTCGTTGGCGACCAGCGCGGCAAAGGCAGCGGGCGGGATATAACCCAGGGCCTCGGTAATGCGGGGCGACAGCGTTCTCCCGCGCAAGGCAAACGCCGGCGCGATGCGAAAGAACGCGATAGCAGCCCACGACGACAGCCACAGAACCAAGAACTCGTTAACGGGCATCGCGGGCACCTCTTCCGTCAAATACAGCATCGCACGCCAACGCAATGGCAATGCCGGCCACGACGCTTGCCGGCACGGCAATATTCGTGAGGCCCAAGAACTTGCATACGGCGACGGACACCGCGCCCGAAACCGCCGCGACAACGTTGCCGCGCGACAGCCGCTGCGAAAAGAGCAGGCAGATAAAGAGCGAGGTGCAGACAAAGGCTGCAATGGCGGTGGGAACATCGACAACGGCGCCGACGATGGCGCCCATCGTACACGAAACGCCCCATGTTGCGATGAGAATCACGTTGAGCACGAAGGACTCGCGCGGGCCCCAATCCTCCCCTTCAACCAACTTGGCAAGCGAGATGCCATATGCCTCCTCGGTAAGTGTCGCGGCAACAGCCAGCGTCTGACGCTTCGAGGCACCCGTCAGATGCGGCGCGATCGATGCCGAGTAAAGCGCAAAGCGCGAGGAGATGGCAGCAACGCTCGCGACGATCGATGCTGCAGGCACGCCCGCCAGCCAAAGATTGCAGATCATAAACTGGCCGCTGCCCGTCACAAACGTGCTGCTCAGAGCAAAGACCATCCAGGGCTCCATTCCCGTCTGCCCCATGATCATTCCGCACGGCGCGCCTATTGCAACATAGGTAAGCATCACTGGCCAGACGGTTCTAACGATTTTGAGCACCATACGCTTCTCATCCTGACAAGGTCTCCGAGCCGCATGTAGCGACACGGCAGAATCATCATCCGACAGCAACCGAGTTCACCTACAATTGCCACCGGATCGAAAGACACAACTTTTTAGGAAGTCATTATGACAGCTATCGATCGAGACCGGGCGCGCGCGGCCTTCAAAAGCTACACCGATGCCTACGACGCCACCAGCCCACGCATCGCGCTCAAAATCGAGCATACGTACCACGTGGCCGAGGCATGCGATGCCGTAGCGCGCGAGCAGGGCTGGTCGTCAGAAGATATTGACCTGGCATGGCTTTGCGGCCTGCTACACGATATGGGCCGCTTTGAGCAGTTGCGGCACTGGGACACCTTTAAGGACGCCGAGAGTATGAGCCATGCAGCGCTGGGCATCGAGATCCTCTTTGGCGAGAATCCCGCCGATGCACCCGCCGTAACGAGCATCCGCGACTTTATCGATGACCCGGCAGAGGACGAACTGATCCGCGCGAGCATCGCCCACCACAGTGATTTTCGCCTGCCCACGGAACTCGACACCCGTACACGGAGCTTCTGCGAGATCGTGCGCGATGGCGACAAGATCGACATTATGCGCACCATCGCCGACAGCACCGTCGACACCATCCTCAAGGTGGATGAGGACACGTTTCTCGCCAGCCACTTCTCGACACCGGCGCTTACCGCCTTTGACGAGCACCGCTGCGTCGCACGCGATGAGCGCGATGAGCCCGCAGACTACCTGGTGGGACTCATCTGCTTTATGTTTGAGCTCGTCTATCCAGCGAGCCGCGCGCTGGCGCGCAAACAGGGCGATATCCACCGCCTGCTCGACGCGCCCTTTGGCATTACGCGGCCCTTTACCGACCCCGCCACGCAGGCAACCTGGAGCCGCCTAAAGGACGAGATGCGCGACTGGCTGACGCGCGCTTAGCGCTCAAGCTGAGCCAGCAGCTCCTCAACGATCTCAACGGCATCGCCGACGACCTTGTACTGGGCGGCACCAAAGATGGGGGCATCCGGGTCCTCATTGATGGCGAAAATGCACTCCGCCCCACCGATGCCGGCGAGATGCTGGATAGCGCCCGAGACACCGATGCTCACGAGGAGCTTGGGCGAGACCGATACACCCGTCTGGCCAATTTGGTGGCGATACTCCAACCAGCCTGCCTCCACAATGGGACGCGTGCAACCAAGCTCGGCACCCAGGGCATCGGCGAGCTTTCGCATCAGGGGCAGATTCTTCTTGGAGCCGATGCCGCGGCCCACCACGACCAGACGCTCGGCATCGGCAATTGAGGCCTGCTGTCCCCACTCCTCGGCGGGAATCGAGATCTCGACGCGGGCCTTAACGTCATCCGCAAGCACTACCTGGGTAATCGTGCCGGAGCGGCTATAGTCAAACTCGGGCGCCTTAAAGATGCCGGGGCGCACCGTTGCCATCTGAGGACGGTGGTTGGGGCAGATAATGGTGGCCATCAGGTTGCCGCCAAACGCCGGGCGCGTCTGCTGCAGCAGACCCGTCTCCGTATCCATAGAAAGCACCGTGCAATCGGCCGTAAGACCCGTCTGCAAGCGCACGGCCACACCGGGCGCCAGCTCGCGACCAAAGGCGGTCGCGCCGTACAGAATGGCCTCGGGCTTGCGCTCGGCTACCAAATCGCAGATCAAGCGAGCGTAGACCTCCGCGTCGTTCTGACGCAGGCGCTCGTCACGACAGACCAGAACTTCGTCCGCACCGGCGCAAATCAGATGCTCCAGGTCCCCGAGTGAGCCCTCGGGGCTCATGCCGACCAGTGCCACCAGACGGCAGCCGCGGGCATCGGCAAGCTCGCGCCCCTTGCCCATGAGCTCGAAGGCCACGGATGCAACGGCATCGTGCTCGTCAGTCTGCACGAAGATCCAGATGTCTCGATATGCGTCAAGGTCTGCCGCGCCGGCGGCCTCGTCGCGCTCAATCGAGATGGCGTTGACGGGGCAGGCGTCGACGCACCCACCGCACAGGATACAGCCGTCGGTTACGCGGGCACAGCGATTGGGGCGCTCACCCTCCACCACAATGCCGCCCGAGGCGCAGGCGCGAACGCAGCGACCGCAGCCGATACAGGCTTCGCTATCGATAATCAGCCCGCTCATCTATGCCATCCCCTCAATAATCTTGGCAAGTTTTACCGCCTGCTCGGACGCCGTTCCCTCAACGGCCTCGCACGTTTGGTCACGGTCGGGCACAAACGAGCGCACGACCTGCGTCGGTGATCCGGCAAGGCCGCAACGCGAGGGGTCGGCGTTCACGTCGGCGGCACTGATCACGCGCACGTCCGCCCCCTCTGCCGCGCGAATACCGGCAATACTCGGCATACGCAACTGGCCAATCTCCTTGGCAGTCGTCATCGCACACGGCATCTCCAGGTACACCGTCTCCTCGCCGGCATCGCAGCCGTGAACGAGCGCCAGCGAGCCACACGTCGTAAATCCCGCGCTCTGCACACAGCTCACGTCGGTCACGCAGGGGACCCCAAAGGCGCCGGCCAGCTCGGGGCCGATCTGGGCCGTATCGCCGTCCACTGCCATCTTGCCGCAGATGAGCAGGTCAAAGTCCCCATCGAGTGCCTCGATGCCGCATTTGAGGGCATAGGTGGTGGCTAGGGTATCGGCGCCCGCAAAGGCTCGGTCGGTCAGCAGCAGCGCGTCGTCGGCACCGCGGGCGATGCAGTCGCGCAGCAGCGACTCGGTCGCGGGGATGCCCATCGACACCACCGTTACGCGCACGTCCATGCCAAAGCCGATAAAGTCGTCCTTCAGCGCTAGCGCACATTCGAGGGCACTTGCATCGAAGGGATTAATGACCGCCTGCTTGCCATCACGCACGATAGTATTGGTCTTGGGGTCCATCTTGACCTCGGTGCTTCCGGGCACCGCCTTGACGCACACCACCATATGGAAATCACTCATCTTCACGCGCCCCCTTTCTGGACGAGCTCATCCAAGAGCTTCTCCGCAAACAGGTTGCCGCGACCCAGCTGCCCGTCGGGATCGAGCTGGAGCTTGAGCCGCGCCGACTCGACCATGGCCTCGTGGCCGTACATCGTCTCCAAGAAGCCCGCCTTGATCTTGCCGACGCCGTGCTCGGCAGAAACGGCACCGCCCATGGCCGTGACCTCGGAAGCCCACTGGGCAAAGAGTTCTCCACCACGACGGTAGTCTTGCGCATCGCGCGGCAGGATGTTCACATGCAGATGGTTGTTCCCGATGTGTCCCCAGGCAGCAGACTCAAGCCCGCTTTCGGCCAGCGTGCGGCGATAGAGGGCCATGACATCGGCAAGGCGTGCATTGGGCACCGACATATCCGATCCCAGCTTGGTAATGGTGGGGTCGATGCGGCGACGCTCGTCAATGAGCATATTGACACTCTCGGGGACCGCGTGGCGGAAGAACCGCTGGCACTCGCGATCGACTTCGGTGCGGGCGACCCATGTCGCATCGTCGCGGCCGCCCGCAAGCTCCAGCATCCATCCCAGGTGGCACAGCTCCTCGGTCGCCTGCGCCTCGTCATCGCAGTCGAGCTCCACGTAGACACAGACCTTTGCCTCGTCGTCGAGCGCCGGCAGCGAGGCAAACGCTGTCGACTGCTCGCGCTGGCGACGCAGGATATCCAGGGCGCCAGCATCGAAATACTCAATAGCGGCGGCATGGGACAGCACGGGACGCACGGAATCGGTAAAGGACACGGCCTTGTCTTCGCTATCGAAAAAGCAACTCACACCCCATACGACCGAAGGTGCCGCCTGCAGGGCGATCTCGAGCTCGGTAATGACGCCGAGCGTGCCGCACGCACCGATAAAAAGATCGATGGCGTCCATATCGTCCGCAACGAAATAGCCTGAGGCATTTTTTGTCTCGGGCATGGTATAGCCGGGAAGATCGAGCTCGAGCGTACGGCCCTCTGCCGTCACGAGCGACAGGTGGCGGCCCTGGGCAAAAGCCTCGCCGCGCTGAAGCTCAAGCAAATCGCCATCAGCCAGCGCGACGTGGAGTCCCGTGATATGCGGGCGCATGGGGCCGTAAGCGTAGCTGCGGGCGCCGGAGGCGTTGCATGCCGCCATGCCACCCAGACAGGCAGATGCCTCGGTGGGATCGGTGGGAAAGAACTGCTCGGGGGACTCTTGGAACTCCTCGTAGGCCTCAAGCGATGCCTGGTCCCAACCAGCGGTCGGCAGTACCTTCTTGCTCAGCTGCTTACGCAGCTCCGAGAGCACAACGCCCGGCTCCACGCGCAGCAGAAATTGGCTTTGTTCATCGCGGCGAAGGCCCAAGTAGCGATTCATACGGGAAGTATTGAGGATATGCCCACCGTGGGGCACGGCACCGGCGGCAAGGCCGGTTCGGGCGCCCTGAACCGTTACCGGGACACGCTCGGCATGGAGCGTTTCCAAAATGGCACGGACCTCGTCTTCCGTTGTCGGAAACGAGATGCTCGATGCTTCGCCCGATGCACGAGATTCATCGCGGCCATACTCTTCGAACTCATCGGTGAAGGGTTTAATGGTTGCAGACACGCGAACTCCCCCTTTAGCTAACTACAGTGTTTGCAGGGAGATGTTACCGCATCGTTTCGTCGACGTGTTCGAGACCGTCTCCATAATTGGCGATTTTTACGTTTGTGCAATTCGGCGAACGGCAAGGCTTCCTCGGCAGACGATGCTTTTGACACATATCGCCCCGCCGTCGCCGACCGCTCGATTGTCGCTCGAAAAAAGTTGAAGTAATTTTTTCCACCTTTTACCTGCGGAGATGTCAATCCGTCAAGCATTTGGTCAGAAATTGGTCAAGTAGCGGCTGATACGGTCGGCGTCGACAACCAAAACCGATAGAAGTTTTGGCCCCAGAAGCAGGGAGGTTCCCATGGCATATTACTGGCCCCAGTACGGCGTCGCCATCGAGGTCGACGACGATCCCTATCTCCTGCCTTTCGACGAAGAGGCGTTCCCCGATACGGCGGTCTACCACGTCACCACCGATGTTATCTGCGACCCCGAGTCGTTCTCGGCGCTCGCCCACCACATCGCGCGTATCCACGACATCGAGCTCCCTCACGACTTTGACGAGCTCATCTACTCGCGCCGCCTGATGCTTCACATGCTCTTTGGAGCGGACCCGTCCACGTTCGCACGTGTCTACACCACCAAGGACGCCGCATGAGTGCGAAGAAGCCGCCCCGCCTCGCAGGACTGGGGCGTCGCAAGAAACTCGTCGTTGTCTGCCTGGCTATCGCCTGCGCCCTCATCGCCGTAGGGCTATACGCCTGGCAGTCGCAGCCCGTGCCCGAAGCGGGCGCCTCAGTCACGACGGCAGAGGGTAAATCGCGACAAGAAATCCAAGATGAGCTCGATGCCATCGTCCGCGACAACATGATGACGATTTCGGTCGCGCCGGTCGCTCAGCTACAGGAGGACGGCAAGCTGCGCGTCAACGTGCAAAACGTCCAAGACAACAAGTTTCCCCAGCGATTCCGCGTCATCCAAAACGACGAGACCATATACGAATCCGATGTGGTCGAGACCGGCAAAACGGTCGAGACATGCCCCGCCGGCGACATCGAGGAAGGTGAGGCGTATATCGAGATCCAGGCGCTTGACGCCAAGACCTATGACAGCCACGGCAACCCGACGCGCGTCAAGGTACGGGTTGAGCAAGCCGAGAACTAGCTTTCCGGTCGACGCGGCACCGCACGCGATTCACCAGCATTCGTCCAATCATCGCGGGGACGGCCCGCGGCGAATAGAAAGGAACGACCATGGACATCACCAGGAACATGAACGGAGCCAGAGCGCTCGTCGTGGGCGCAGGGCTCGCGCTCGCAATGGGCGCAGCCCCGACGCCAGCTATGGCAGCCGGGCGTGTTGGAACCACGAAGGTAATGGTCAAGACCGAGATCGACAACATCAAGTTCAACGCACCGACGGTTATTCCCTTCGTCGCCCAAGCCGACGGCACGCTTCAGGGTCCCTCAGAAGACGCGATCACCATCGACAATCTTTCGGCCTACGGCATCCATGTCACCAATATGAAGATCGACGCCATGAACACCTGGACCATTGCCGCCGACGCCAAGGCCGGAACCGCGCAGAACTCCATCGACTTTAAGGTCGGCCCCGACGGCGCACTCCAGAACGCCAGCGCCGCAACGCAGGGGACAGGCCTCGATCTTTCCAAGAATGCAGCCTTCGACATGGGCTACCAGGGCATTGCCGGCGGCACGGACAAAATCAAGCTCAAGACAAGCGGAAACGTCGCCCGCGTCACGCGCGACATCTTCCACGTAACCGGCGAAGGCGATCAGGTTGCAACGATCACCTGGACGGTCGAGCCCGGTGCGCACACGGCATAAGGCCGTTGCCCTGGCCGCCGCCATCGGCATCTTGGCGTTTGGCCCAGCCATGGCCTTTGCCCAGCAAGAACAGGCGCAGGCCGCCACGCAAGTGACGGTCGACCTCTCGGGGCTCGACCGCGGCGACCGCCAGGAACCATTGGCGCAGACAGGCGATGGACGATGGCTCTTGGCAGCAGGCGCCACAGCAGCAGGCGCGGGAACCGCCGGCCTCGGCCTGCACATCAAACGCAGCCAGAAACAAAACACGGACAGGCCGCACTAAATTAGCTAAGGAGACCCCATGGCATCGAAGAACCTTTTGCCCGTCGTCGCACTCTGCGGCGCGCTCGCAACCGGAACGCCTGTCGCCGCTTGGGCGACTCCCGTCATGGCAGACTCCTTACCAGCAGCCCTAAGCTCCGCATCAAATCCGTCGAGCGCCATTGCGTGCAAGCGTTTTTCGATCGCACGGGCTGCAATCTCAACCTCGGGATGCCTTCGTCGTAATACGGACGGTTCGATAGTCGTGGATATCAATCGTTCGAACAAGGCAAACGGCTCCCAGGCGGGGTGCGCCGTCTGCACGTGGCGCTCGGTTGTGCTCGATGCAGATGGCGATCCGTGCGATTTGGAGTTGCGCATCGACATCGCTTCGGTCGATGACTCGGCGAACGGAGCGAAGGTCGCCTTCGACGGTACGTTTTTCGAGAAAGGAGGCGGTATATGTCTGGGCTGCGCCGCCGCGAATGCAGACGATGTGCAGCCCACTCTCTCATTCACGGCATCGTTGCGGCTGACCAAAGCCGGCACCGATGCCATCGCGGCAGGAGAAGCATCCCTGCTGTTCTACGCCGCCAGCACCGAAGACACAGACATTCATTTCGAGAAGTCGGCCGGATCGCTCAGCATTACGCGTGGGACGGAGGCAGGTCCTATTGAAATCGATGCCCACGCGCAAAGCAGGCAACGTATTCTTGCCGACCCGGCGCTTCTCGAAATGGAGTGGAACGGATCCGGAGCCATCGGGATTGTCCCCTCCGCGCTTGACGCCAAGACGCTCCCCTCAAACGACGAACCCATCAACGCAACCATACAAGAAGAGAGCACGGACAAAGAAGCAGGTGCGGGCGACACGCCGTCGCCGACAAACAACGTCCCAGCTTCTTTCGAAGCACCGAATGAGCCCGCTACCGGTCCAAACGATCCCGAGCTCGCGGACAGTCTGGGACTTGCTGATCCTCAGGAGATCGATGAAGGTAACTGCTGCGTGCTTGCCGCCCTCGACCACACAGAGGTCATCGATGCTGCAAACATCGAAGTTGCCGCCGCCAATCAGCCCGTCCGCAAGTCGGCCATCATCGCATTTCCCGAATCCATCGAAGTCGTCTTTTTGCCATCGGGCGAGGTCGTGGCCCCAACACTGCTCACCTTGTTGGGCGCCAAGAATACTCGAAACGAAATTAAAAAGGTCACGGTTGTCGACCCTGCAACCACCGCTAAACTGCGTCTATACGCCGTTGCCCCAGACGGAGGCAAGACCTTGGAATTCGATGGCGACACACTTCTAGCCTGGCGACGTCTGGACATTATGCAAGACGTCTCGTATCAGATCGAACTCGAAGGGTTTGATCGTGCCCGCGATGCCAATATCATCGCCGCGGCTATTGAATCCCCGCAGCGGCTTATGACACTGCGCTTTGACTACTACCCCTATGTCCCGACAACCACCTGAGGCTTAAATGCTGCGCATCATTCCTAATACCACTTATATAACGTATTAGATGAGTCGCGATGTGCCTCGCATTTCGTTCTGCTACGATTGCCACGTTGGCATCAATACAGGAGGGCTCATGCCGGGCTTGGGAACAATCATCAACGTTGCGCTTTTAGTTGCGGGCGGTCTTTTGGGATTAGCGGGCGGCCGCTTCATTACACCGCGCATCCAAGACACGCTCATGAAAGCATCGGGGCTGTGCGTCCTGTTTATCGGCCTGGGCGGCACCATGCAAAAGATGCTCATCATCGATGGAAAGGCGCTAGCGACCACCGGTACCACCATGCTCATCGTCTCATTTGCGCTCGGTTCGCTCATCGGCGAGGCCATCAACTTGGAGGCCTCCATCGAGAACCTTGGCGAATGGCTCAAGCGCAAGACTGGCAGTGAGGGCGATAACGAGTTCACCAACGCTTTTGTCTCGACTTCACTCACCGTGTGCATCGGCGCCATGGCCATTGTGGGATCGATCCAGGACGGCCTGCTCGGCGACTGGTCAACGCTTGCCCTCAAGGGCGCACTGGACTGCATCATCGTCTGCACCATGACGGCCTCGCTTGGCCGCGGCTGCATCTTCTCCGCCCTGCCCGTCGCCGTGTTCCAGGGGACGATCACGTTGTTTGCCGGCGCGCTCTCCCCCATCATGACCACAGCAGCCCTCAACAGCCTTTCGCTCGTAGGCTCCATGCTCATCTTCTGCGTCGGCGTCAACCTCATCCGTCCTCAGACCTTCCGCACGGCCAATATGCTTCCCTCCGTCGTCATCGCCGTCATATACGCCCTCCTGTTCTAAATCTATCAACGCAGCGGTATCTCGAACATCTGTTTGATGCTGTGCTATGATATGAGGTCACCGTAGCTGCGTTCGAGAGGAGGAGCGGTGGCCGACCAGGACATCAAGATGCTCATCGAGCGCATTATGGCCGAGGCCCGGACCCATCAGTCCGCCCGCTTCTCAAACGAAACCTACGCAGACGAGCCGATTCTCAAAACCGGGCGACAGATGCAGAATTTCCTCCCCGACCAGTACCGTAAAATGCGCGAGATATCGCGCTGGCAGGATGACCCCAAGGGCGGTGCGGGCCGCTGGCTTTCGGAAGCCGAGCTTTTTTACCGCCAGGGCCTGCTGATGGCCGGCTTTGAGGACGACTGTCCCTACAACGGCACCTTTAAGTCGTACTTTCCCACCTACAACGCCATGAGCGACCGGCAACTGCGCGGCTACTTTACCTGGCGTGCCCAAGTGCGCCGCGGAACCGTCGAGGAAACGTCTACGTCCTTTGCCTTTCTGTATCTCTATGAGCTGATCTGCGGCATTGGCGTAGATAATCCACTCGATGGTTTTAACAAGATCAAGGCTTTTTGGGATGTCTATCGCGCCTTCGAGCCCGGCATCGACCGGTTTGCGCGCGTGTGGCTGCAAGATTACGCCGTGTTCCACGGGCTCGACCCCAAGCTGCTTCGCGACTCTAAAACCGTCATGTTCGATAACGCCCTTATCGAACTGCGGCGCGCGGCACGAGACCTTGTACCGGCACCGTCCGGCCAGACCCCTAAGCGTCGCAAAACCTCCGAGCCCGCGCTCCCCCTTCCGCCCGACGAGGCAGGCGAGGAGCGACTCATGGCCGCCATCAACGCCCTCTCCACGTACAACCTAAGTAGCTCGCGGCTCGACCGCAGCCACCACCGCGATCTGCGCCACGTGGCGTGCGCCGTGTATGTCCGCATGGCGCGCTACTATGACACGCACCGAAAGACCGGCATCGTGGCAAGTTTATTTGGGGAGGAGACGGCAATGCCCTACACCATGTTTGCCTCGGCCGTATTCTTTGCGCCCGAGCGCCACGAGGACTGCGAATACCGTCTGGACCCCATCCATATCTACCGTTGCCAAAACGGTTTTTGGGAATGCATGCGGATTCACGGCAGCAGACAAAAGAGCAGCAAACTTGGCGAGATGATGCGCGCCTGCGACCAACGCCTGCGCCTGGCCCTGGACCCCGCCCATCCCCTGAAGGAAGAAAAGGTCCCCAAATATCTGGCCAAGATTATCGATGACGAGATTGTGGCATGGCTTTCGTGGGACGCCACACACCAGCCCGTCAAGATCGATATCGATTTGAGCCAGCTGGGGCACATTCGGAGTGCTGCCGCACAAACGCGCGAAGCGCTTTTGATCGACGAGGAACGCGAGGACGGCGCGTCCGCAGAAGCCGAGGCAGCGGACTCAGGGCAACCGGAAGCCGAGCCCGTAGCCGACGCGATGGTCGAGGCGGTCGCGGCGGCCGCAGGGCAGGACGAGTCCGACGAGCCGACCATATCCACCGAACAGTTTGGTGTCGTAGCACCGCTTCTCGCACCGACGCCCGCGTTCGCAGCTGCTGCGCCCGCTGACGCCACGAACGAACTCGCGCCCGCCGCAGACGCCTATCTCCGCGCGCTGCTCGAGCACAACGCAGTACAGGCGGAATCGGCGGTAGTGCAATCGGAGCAGAGCGAGGACATGCTCGTCGATACCATCAACGAGGCGCTCTTTGACCTGGTGGGCGACACCGTAATTGAATTTAGCGCGGCAGGGCCGCAGATTATCGAGGACTACGAAGCAGACGTGAGAGGATACCTAGACCATGAGTGATACCGCATCCGCAGCACCTCGCGTGCCCAAGCGCGTCGCTGCCGTCATTCTCAACTCGCTCAAGGGCGGTGTGGTCCCGCGCATCGGCCTTCCTTACATCACCGTAGGGCGCGAGGTCGAGATCCGCGCCCTGCTCACCGACCTGAGTCTCATCGCCGACGGTGGCGCGAGCTTCCGCTTTCTGGTCGGTCGTTACGGCGCCGGCAAGAGCTTTTTGCTCCAGACTATCCGCACGCACGCCATGGGCGAGGGATTCGTCGTCGCTGATGCCGACCTGTCGCCCGAGCGCCGCCTGCAGGGCGGTCAGGGACAGGGCCTTGCCACCTACCGCGAGCTCATCCGCAATATATCGACCAAGACGCGCCCCGAGGGCGGTGCGCTCAACCTTATTCTGGATCGCTGGGTCGCCTCGTGTGCCGACGTCGACGAGTCGATCGTCAATGCCCAACTGGCCCCGCTCGAGGAGATGGTCCACGGCTTCGACTTCACCCGCATGCTCCGCCGCTATCGCATGGCCGCATCCGGGGGCGACGAAGAGGCCATGAGCCGCGTGACCAAATGGATTCGCGGCGAATACCGCACCAAGAGCGAGGCACGCGCCGAGCTGGGCTCCTCGACCATCATCAGCGATGACGACTGGTACGACTACGTTAAGCTCATTGCGCGCTTTTTGGTCTGCAGCGGCTACAAGGGCATGCTGGTGCTCATCGACGAACTCGTGAATCTGTATAAGATTCCCAACGCCATCACGCGCCAATACAACTACGAGAAGATCCTGACCATGTACAACGACACGCTCCAAGGCAAGGCGCAGTACCTGGGCATGATCATGGGCGGCACGCCGACCTCCATCGAGGACCGCCGCCGCGGCGTGTTCTCCTACGAGGCCCTGCGCAGCCGACTCGCTCAGGGCCGCTTTGCGCGCGAAGACTTTAAGGACATGCTCGCGCCCATCATCCGCCTGCAGCCACTCACCTACGAGGAGCTGCTGGTGCTCATCGAAAAACTCATGCAGATCCATGCCGGCTACTTTGGCTGGACGCCCACGCTTGCCGAGAACGACTTGGTGGACTTCCTCAAGATCGAGTTCGGTCGCGTGGGAGCCGACACGCATCTGACGCCGCGTGAAGTCATTCGTGACTTTATCGAGCTGCTCGACATCCTATGCCAAAACCCCGACGCCAACGTGGCCGAGCTGCTGCAAAGCGTCGGCGGCGACGCGTTGGCGCCGGCAACCGCAACAGGCGACACCGATACCGCAGGCGGCGACCGTAACTTCGCCGAATTCACCATCTAACCTGCCAATAAGGGACAGGTTTATTTTGGCAGGTTTTATCTGGGCAAACGTTGAGACTGTAATGCAGCAAGCCGTTGTCGGCAGCGTTGAGAAATTCGTTTTTGAGAGGAGGCCCCGTGAACGCCTTTGACCGCTACGCCCCGTTTATCCAAGACTTCATCTACTCCCACGATTGGGAGAGCCTGCACTCCATCCAGGTTGCGGCGGCAGATGCCATCTTCAACACGCAAGACAATGTGCTCCTGACGGCATCCACGGCATCTGGCAAAACTGAGGCGGCCTTCTTTCCCATCCTGACCGAGTTTTGGGAGAACCCGCCCGCGAGCGTGGGCGCCCTCTACATTGGCCCCCTCAAAGCACTCATCAACGACCAGTTCGTTCGCCTCAACGACCTCTGCGAAGAGGCCGATATCCCTGTCTGGCACTGGCACGGCGATGTCTCGCAGTCGCACAAGGCCAAGCTCATCAAAAAACCGAGCGGCATCTTGCAGATTACGCCCGAATCACTCGAGGCGCTCCTGATCCATAAGCACATGGCGATCCCGCGCATGTTTTGCGACCTGCGCTATGTGGTTATCGACGAGGTTCACTCGCTCATGCGCGGCGACCGTGGCGGGCAGACGCTCTGCCTTGTCGAGCGACTCTCGCGCATGGCCGGCGTGCAGCCTCGACGCATTGGCCTTTCCGCTACCATCGGCGACCCCGAGCGCACGGGCGCTTTTCTCTCACAGGGAACGGGGCGCGACTGCGTTATCCCCCGCTTTGAAGAACCGCGCCGCGTGTGGCGCATCTCCATGGAGCACTTCTACAACTCGGGCCCCCAGGCACAGCAGCGGGGATTCGTAGGCACAGGTCCGCAGGAAGCCGAGGTGCTTGCTTGCGAGCGTATTGAGACGGCGGCGCCCGCGGCGCTGCCCGCATCCGGACAAGACATGTGCCACAGCGGACAGCTTACACAGGAAGAACACCGTCAACGTCGTGAGCAGGCGCGGGGCAAGGCCGCTCCCAAAGACCGTCGCACTTCCTCGGCCCCCGAGGGCGAAGTCGACATCCCACGAGCGACCGAGCAGGCGCTTCTCAACCCCACCGACACGGCGCCCGAAAACGCCGACCCCGGCATGGGCTATATCTTTGAGCATACGCGCGGCCGCAAGTGCCTGGTCTTTGCCAACTCGCGCGAGGAGGCAGAGGCCGTGTGCTCCATGCTGCGCAGCTACTGCGAGAGCCGGCACGAGCCCGACCGTTTTCTCATCCATCACGGCAATCTTTCGGCATCGCTACGCGAGACGGCCGAGGAGCTCATGCGCGACGAGGAGCAGACGCAGACAACCGTCACCACCTCTACGTTGGAGCTCGGTATCGATATCGGCCGCCTGGAGCGCGCCTTCCAGATTGACGCGCCGTTTACCGTCAGCTCCTTTTTGCAGCGCATGGGGCGCACAGGCCGTCGCGATCTTCCGCCCGAGATGTGGTTTGTCATGCGCGAGGAAGAGCCCGAGCCGCGCACGACGATGCCCGAAACCATTCCCTGGAAGCTCCTGCAGGGCATCGCGCTCGTACAACTCTATCGCGAGGAAAAGTGGGTCGAGCCACCCGAGCTCGATCGTCTCCCCTACAGCCTGCTCTATCACCAGACTATGTCGACCCTCGCCAGCACCGGCGAGCTCACGCCGGCCGAACTTGCCCAGCGCGTGCTCACGCTCAGCTATTTCCACCGTGTCTCGGCAGACGATTACCGTGTGCTGCTACGTCACCTCATTAAGATCGACCATATCCAGGTCACCGAAGGTGGCGGGCTCATCGTGGGTCTCGCGGGCGAGCGCATCATCAACAACTTTAAGTTCTACGCCGTGTTCCAGGAAAACGAGGAGTTTACCGTCCGGAGCGAATCGGCTGAGCTGGGCACGATCGTTAATCCGCCCCCACCCGGTGAGCGCATCGCCATCGCCGGACACTGCTGGATTGTCGAGGAAGTGGACTGGAAGCGCCACACTGTCTTTGCCACGCAGGTCAAGGGCCGGGTGCCGGCCTACTTTGGCGACTGCCCCGGCGACATTAACACGCATGTGCTCGAGCGCATGCGCCAAGCGCTCACTGAGCACGCAGCATATCCGTACCTTATGGGTAACGCACGGGCTCGCTTGGCGCAGGCTCGTCATACCGCCGAGATTTCGGGCGCGGGAACTAAGCCGCTCATCAACCTGGGTGGCGACACCTGGGTGCTCTTCCCCTGGTTGGGCAGCTACGCCTTCCTAGCACTCGAGCGCATGCTTAAAATCAAATGCGCCGCTGAGCTGGGCCTTCGCGGACTCGACCCGTCACGCCCGTACTTTATGCAGTTTAAGATGAAGGCCGACGAGGAGACGTTCTTTGAGGTGCTCGCCGCCGAGGCCGAAAAGGACTTCGATCCCATCGAGCTCGTCTATCCTGGCGAGGTGCCTTACTTTGACCGCTACGACGAGTTTGTTCCCGAAGAGCTCGTGCGCAAGGGCTTTGCGGAAGGCGTGCTCGACATAGAGGGCATGAAGCAGCGCGTTCACGGCTGGCGCGACCACGCCTAAGACCAGTCTTTTTTGGGACGGGGAGACTTACTTGTCGTGAAGGACGGTGCCGAGGAAGTCGGCATTGAAAGGCACGGCTTCGGCAAAGGCGTAGTCGCCGTCGCTGGCGATGAGCAGGTAGTTTTCCTCGCCACCGAACTCTGTATCGCCACATGGGACCACCCAGGCGTGGGCGAACACCTCGAGTGCCGTGGCAGCGCAGTCGCGCAGGAACGTCACATCGCTCCCCTCGTTCGCGCTCACGATATTGGCCACGTAGATACCCCCGGGGTTCAGGCTGCCCCGCACTAAACGCAATGCCTCAACCGTCGCCAGCTCGCGTACGGGCTCGGCACCGCCAAAGCAATCGCTCACGACCACATCGTAGCGACGATGACCCACGCTCGTCACGCCCAGATACGAGCGAGCCTCAGCGGTAATCACTCGCAGGCGATCGCCCACCGTGCGTTCCAGCTCGTCCAGGTAGAACCAACGGCGCGCCAGGCGCGTAATCTCGGCATCGTACTCAATGACATCCATGCGCAAGCTCTCGTGCGACATCAGCGCAAACTTGGGATAGGCAAACCCGCCGCCGCCCAGCATAAGCACACGGTCGATACCGTGACCATAAGCGTCACGCATTGCATCCTCGGCCTCAAACGCATCGTCAAACGCACGATAGTACGCAAAGACGGGCTCTGCCCAACGCTCGCCAACGTAGCTTGCGCTTTGGTAGACTCCGCCTTGCACCAACACGCGAATCTCATCGCCGCCCTCATCGTGCACGCGTTTCACACGCGCCAACCCATTGCGGGTTCGCGCAACCTGCAGACAGACAGCACGAACAGCGACAGCGGCCGCACCAAGCGCCGCGGCTCCCAGAGCAACGCCGGCAACGACGCCGGCAGAAACACTCGGCTTGTTCATTTAGAGCTCCTTTTGCAGATAGAGTCCGTGGTCGTAGAAACCCAAATGGCGATAGTACTCGCGCGTACCGATCGCGCTAATCACGTTGATACGCGCATAACCCGCATCCCGGGCAATCTCGCACGCACGCTCTACGAGCAAACGCCCCAACCCGTGATGCTGCGCCGCCTGTCCCTGGTCGCCCACGCGTGCCGCCATGCCATACACGTGCACCTCGCGAATCATCGCCTCGTCCGGCGTTGTCGGCAACTCGTCTGCATGTGCGGTGACAAAGGCGCGATCGGGCAGGGACAGGCGCAAAAAGCCCGCGATCTTGCCCCGCGGCGTCACCCACTGCAAAAAGCGCTCGCGCGTCACCGGCGTCTCGTAAGCGACCTCATCAAGAGACAGTTCGTCCAGGTTGGCGCCCGCGGTGCTGATCTCGCGATAGCGGATCTCGCGCACCGTCGCGCCTTCTCCACGAGCCGCCAAGCGGTTCTCGACGAGCTGGCGCAGGTTGGGCTTCTTGTTGCCCACCATAATGTCGTCGGAGCTAAAGTCGCGAATCATGCGGCTGATACGGCAGAACGATGGCGTCACCACGATGTCATCGGCCAGCACGTCGAGCAGCTCCTCCTCGGTATAGGGGCGCCACTTGCCACGCTCGTAACAGCCCACCAAACGCGAGCCCTCGATGAGCGCGCACGGGTAGACCTTGACCTCGTCGGGCATAAAAGCGCCCTCGGTCATAAAGCGCTCGTAGTCGCGTTTGTCCCCCTCGGGCGTGGCGCCCAGCAAGTTGAGCATAAAATGCGCATGGATCTTAAAGCCAAACAGGCGTGCAAGCGAAAACGCCCGCTCGATCTGCGCCACCGAAATGCGACGCTCGTTGATATCGAGCAGGTGCTGGTCGAGGCTCTGGATGCCCATCTGGATCTTGGTGCAGCCCAGACGGCGGATGAGTGTGAGCGCCTGCGGTGTCACAGCATCGGGGCGCGTCTCGATAACGAGCCCCACCACACGATGCTTCGCCGTCTCGTTGATGCGTTGCTGCCGCTCAAGCTCCTCCATCGTCGCCGTCTGCCACTCGGCGACCTCGCCCCAAGGCGTACCGGGGCCATATAGGCGACGCACCGCGCGGTTATAGCCACCCACGGCAGCATCCACACGCCCCTGCTCGCCGGCAACGCCGGCAGCAAGCTCAGCCTCATCGGTCGCAATGCCGGCAGCCCTATAGCGCTCGCGACGCTCCGCCACTACCGGCGGCAGGGCATCGTCGGGAGCGTCATCGAGCAGGCGCCCCGCCTCGGCACGGCTGATACCCGGACGCGCCAACATGGGGTTGGCCGCCACGCCGGCCACGGCATCGTCATTGAGCGCGCGGAAGAGCTCCGACATAAACCACGTCTGATAGCCTTGCGGATAGTCGCTCCAGGTACCGCCGAGCACGATGAGCTCAATCTTATCGGTCGCATGTCCCATCTGCGAAAGTGCGGTCAGGCGAGCGCTCACCTGCAGATACGGGTCGAAGCAATTTTGCTCCGCACGGGCGCACGCCGGTTCAGCGTGCAGATAGCTCTTGGGCATGCGCAGGTCGTTGGGACAAAACAGGCAATCGCCCGAGCACGGCCAGGGCTTGGTGATGACGGTAATGGTCGCCACGCCCGAAGCCGTGCGGCGCGGCTTCATGCGCAGCACCTGCAGCAGTTGACGCTCCAACTCGGCATCGACATTCCACGCAGCCCACCGAGCCGGCTCCTCACGTTTAACCCGCTGGTAGAACGGCAGCAGACGGCGCTTAGCCAGGTCGCGTTTGTCGGCGCCCTCGCGGCGCGCCTCGGCATGTATCAGTTTGACGAGCGCCTTGTCGTCCACGGTCTCGCCGCGGCGCAGAGCCTCGAGTATGTTCAAGATAATCTGTTCCATGCCCCCATTGTAAAGGCAAAGGCGCCGGAGTCCGTCACGGCTCCGGCGCCTCCATCAAACAGCGCGTCTACGTTTGCGGGTCTCCTAAAACCACCCGTCACTCCGAATCAAACGACATGTCGCCCGAACCAATCTCAAATCGATACGTAGCAGACTTGTCACCGTTATCGAATTCAAGATTCAAAATAGTCTCCCCATCGTAGCCAAGCGGAAGGAAATCGCTCTCGAAGTCGCCACTGCCCAAGGTGAGGCTCGCCTTAAAGCCCGTAGAGTTCGGAACCGTCATCTCCACGTCGCCCGAGCCCACGCTCACGTCCATCGACTTCGCGGGCGCCTGGTAGAGCTCGAACGTCATGTCGCCCGAACCGACCTTGGCATTCAGGGTGTCGGTCACGGTGCCCGTAAACTCAACGTCTCCCGAATTCAACGTTATATCCAGATCATGGCACACAATGTCCGCGACCGCCAGGTCGCCCGACCCTACATTCGCCGTAATGCCCACCAGGCTATCCGCAACATCTCGCGGCAGCTCAATGGTAATTGTGCGGTCAATCGCGCGCTTATCATCGTAGTCGAACTGACTGATCTTGAGCGTAGAGCCCTTGACCTCAGCAAGGTTCCGGGTAGCCGCATCAGAGGCAGACGTCCCCTTCGCAACGCGGCCGCTTTCGATAACGCGCACCGGGCCGCCGGAGACGTGTTTGACCTCGACCGTCCCCGACGTCACATCCAAGTCGAGCGATTGGAACGCGTCTTCGTCAAAAGTCGTGCTCGAAAGCTGCTGAGGCCGAGCGGAATAGTTGCCGCCATCCAAAAGATCGTCGTCGTCAAGCGCATCGTCCATACCAGACAAGCCGGATACAACATCGTCGAGATTCCACGGACCATCAAAATGAATCAATGTCCGCGAAATGCCAAAGACAAGCCCAATGATGAGCACAAACGCTCCGATGCCAACGCCCAAGCGTACCTTGGATTCATGTGAAAGCTTCATCATTCATCACCCTCTTTGGCAATCGGCTCAGCGGTAGTCGCGGTAGCCACGTCAGCATCAACCGAAGCGGAAACATTCTGAGCCCTAGCTGTCACCGGCGCCGGACCAACCTGGATATCCCCACGCGCCCAATCGCCATCGAGCGCACGTGCCACCCAGTGATAGATGGGGATCGTAAAGAAAATCAGCGCGGCAAAGGGGCCGGCACCAAACGGGAACATCAGCAAAAAGAACAGCAGCCAACACACAGCCCAATACGGGAACGACTGGAACGGGCCCTTCACCGGAGTCGAGCCAACCGCACCGCCACTCGTCGCCTGCGCCGTAGCGGCATTGGCGGCCTGCGCGCTCC
This sequence comes from uncultured Collinsella sp., assembly GCA_900542365.1. Taxonomy (GTDB): domain Bacteria; phylum Actinomycetota; class Coriobacteriia; order Coriobacteriales; family Coriobacteriaceae; genus Collinsella. The sequence goes on from UQNH01000006.1 coordinate 30,668, forward strand.
AACTTGCCGCTTGCGCCGCCTTGGCCGCAGCGTCACTTGCCTGCGTTGCCGCCTCGGTAGCGCGTGCCGCCGCCTCGTGGGTGCGGGCACGCTCTGCCGCCTCGGCTTCGCGCTGACGGGCGCGGTCCTCGTTCTCAAACTCGATATCGTCTTCGATCTCATCGCTCGGATTGAGCAGCTCATCCAGACTCACACCATAGAGCTTGGCGAGCGAAATCAGGTTCTCGGTATCGGGCGAGCTCTCCGCACGCTCCCATTTACTGACCGCTTGGCGTGACAGTCCCAGCTTTCGCGCCAATCCTTCTTGGCTAAAGCCCTTGCTGCGGCGAAGGTCGGCGAGCCGCTGAGCAGTTTCTACATTCATGGTTCCTCCTATGCTTTTGCCAGCCGTGCCGCCGGACCGTTTTTGTTCTTAAGGCGCCTTGCACAGTTAAAAATCTATCCGCCACCGCCAAAATCATGCCACCTATTCTAGTGAGATTTTTGACAACCGGCGGTTGCGGGCACATATGAGCTGCGGAAATGTGTCCAAACAAAGCAATGACCCACAGCTCGGTTGTCCCCGTTGCGGCGTTAACGGTAGTATGGTCGTACTGTTTATTCCGCACCGCCATCGGAGGGAGTTCCGCGCCGTGAACCGCGATTTCGCCTCATCGCTCATCCAGCTCAACAACACGTTCTATCGCGAACACTCCGCCTCCTTTTCCGATACGCGGCAGGCCCCGTGGCCCGGCTGGGTGCGCACCATGGACATCGCGCTCGGGCAGCTCGAAGTCGCCACGATCGAGCATCCCGTCCGCGTCTTCGATCTTGCCTGCGGCAATATGCGATTCGAGAACTTTGCCGCCGGCGGCGCACTTGCCGCCAAGGGCGTCGATGGCGCAAACCCCTCGGCAGACGCCAGCTGCCCGTTTGAGTTCTATGGTGTTGACTCGTGTCAGGATTTGGCTATCGATGCGCACGGTCACGCCCTGCGCATTCCCAACCTGCACTTCCAGGAACTCGACGTGCTCGATGCCCTTATGAAGCTCAACCCCGCCGAGACACCCGACGTGCTTTTCGACGCCCCGCTCGCCGACATCTCGGTCTGCTTTGGATTTATGCACCACGTGCCGTCGTGCGAGTACCGCGTACGCGTGTTCGACGCTCTGGTGCGCCAGACGCGCCCAGGCGGCATCATCGCCATCAGCTTTTGGGAGTTTATGAACGACGAGCGCATGGCGCGCAAAGCCGTTCGCGCCGAGGCCCGCGCCGAGCTCACCCCGCCGTTTGAGGGTTACGATTCCGCGCAGTTTGAAGCCGGTGACCACCTCATTGGCTGGCAAAACGACCGCCACGCCTACCGCTATTGCCATCACTTTGACGATCAGCAGATCACCGACCTGGTGCGCGGTGTCCGCACGTTCTACAAGAGCGGCGAGGTCCCCGTGCGCGAGCTTGAGCGTTTCCATGCCGACGGTCGCAGCGGCGAGCTCAACCGCTATGTGATTCTCAAGCGCCTGTAGGTATCGGCGACTCGCCGCCGAGCCGCACCGCATCTTTCGGGCAAACCATGCCCACCCTTTTTCAACCCATTGACGGAACGCGCCTGCAATGTGTTCCATACGTATGACCAAGGAGCCTCATGGGAGCCGTCCACGTTCGCACACCTAAGAACTTTGTGCTCGAGGAGCGCCTGGAGCGCTACGCCAATGCGATTGAGACGAACCCCGAGTCTTATGCCGGGAATTGGCGCGAAGCCTGCGCGCCAGCCGGCGGCGCACCCTTCACCCGCCTTCATCTGGATCTGGGCTGCGGCAAAGGCACCTATCTGGTTGAGCAAGCTCGCCGCGAGCCAAACACGCTCTTTATCGGCATGGACCAGGAGCCCATCTGCATCGCCTATGCCGCACAGAAAATCTGCGAGCAGGGGCTGTCCAACGCACTCGTCCTGCCCCGAGGTGCCGCATCGCTGCCGCAGCTATTTGCCGCAGGCGAGCTCGATGCCATCACCATCAACTTTCCCACGCCGCAGCCCAAGGCCAAGTACGCCAAAAAGCGACTCGTCCATGTCGACCACCTAATGCTGTACCGTCCGCTCTTTTCAGCCGGTGCCACCGTCACACTGCGAACCGACAGTAAGCCATTGCGCGACTACGCCTTGGGGCAGTTTGCCGCGGCCGGCTACGATACACTTTGGGTAAGTGACGACGTTCGCCGCGACCATCCCGAGCATCCCGAGACCGAGTACGAGTGCCGCACGCGCGAAATGGGTGCCGTCGTCTATGGCATTTGCGCCACACCCGGCGCGCAGCCCACCGACGAACAGCTCACAGCGGGTCGCATGCAGGAGCAAAGTCTTGCCTGCTACCTGCCCGATAACCTCGATGAGCTCACCTATGTGCCTCTGGGCATGGAAGAAGCCGTCGAGAACTTTAGAAACCGCGCCCGCAAGGGCAAGAAGCGCTTACCGCAGGAGTCCTAGGGGCTTCTGATGGTCGCGGCATCGGCAGACAAGCGCAAATAAGCGCCAGCGAACGATCCTCAGACCTAAGTGAGTAGACTTTTTAGCAATAGCCAAGCACAACCCGCATAGCGAAAACTAAAACCGCAGGTAGAGCCCTTGCGCAAAAGCCATGTGCTCGCGATATTGCAAAAAGTCTACTCACTTAGCTGGCAACTGCACCAAACGGCTGGGCAGAACGCCCATTTCCTGCATTTTCTCGCGCGCTGGCACCCCGCGCCGCCGCTACGCCATAATAGTTGGCGGACAATCGCGAGAGAAAGCAAACACATGGCACAGACCACGACAGATACCGCCGCCAGCACCGTCTCCGGCGCCGGCGCCGCCAGCTCATTCTCGGGCGGCACGGGAACCGAGGCAGAGTTCGGTTCGCTCGGCGCGCTCTCCCCCACCTGGTGGGAGCCCGAGGACGGCAGCGAGCCCGAACCATGGCTCACGCCCGATCAAGCCTTCGAACGCTTCTTTGAATGGACGAGCAATCGCGGCATTGAGCTGTGGGATCACCAGGAAGAAGCCCTCATGGATCTGGCTGCCGGCGATCACGTCATTTTAGGCACACCGACCGGATCGGGTAAATCTCTCGTCGCGCTGGGCATGCTCTTTATGGGCATGGCGCAGGGCAAACGTTGCTATTACACGGCCCCCATCAAGGCCCTGGTCAGCGAAAAGTTTTTCGACCTGGTGCAGGTGCTCGGCCGCGATAACGTAGGCATGATCACCGGCGACACGCATATCAACACCAAGGCGCCCGTCATCTGCTGCACGGCAGAGATCCTTGCCAACGATGCACTGCGTGAGGGCGAGGACGCCGACGTGGGCTGCGTGGCCATGGACGAGTTCCACTACTTTGCCGACCCCGATCGCGGCTGGGCCTGGCAGGTGCCGCTGCTCACCCTGCCCCACACGCAATTCATGCTCATGAGCGCCACGCTCGGCGATGTCACCGCGATCGCCGCCTCGCTCGAGGAACACACCGGCGCTACCTGCGACTTGGTCGTCGATGCCCCACGCCCCGTGCCGCTGAGCTACGACTACGTGACGACCTCCCTCGAGGGCACGGTCGAGCTCGCCATGCGCCGAGGCGAGGCCCCGCTCTATATCGTGCACTTTAGCCAGGATGCTGCCCTTGCGACGGCGCAGTCGCTCGCCAATTTTGGCATCGCCAGCAAGGAGCAGCGCGAGGCCATCAAAGAAGCGGCAAAGGGAACGAGCTTTTCCACGGCCTTTGGTAAGATCCTCAAGCGCTTGCTCGGCTGCGGCGTCGGCGTGCACCATGCTGGCATGTTGCCGCGCTATCGCCTGCTGGTCGAGCGCTTGGCGCAGCAGGGCCTGCTGCCCGTCATCTGCGGTACCGATACGCTCGGCGTCGGCATCAACGTACCCATCCATACCGTGGTGCTCACCGCGCTCACCAAGTTCGACGGCTACAAGATGCGTCGCCTGCGCGCCCGTGAGTTTCATCAGATCGCTGGTCGCGCCGGTCGCTCGGGCTTCGATACCGAGGGCATGGTGATCGCCGAGGCACCCGAGCACGAGATCGAGAATGCCAAGCTTATGGCCAAGGCGGGCGACGATCCCAAAAAGCTCCGCAAGATTAAAAAGAAGAAGGCCCCCGAGGGCTTTGTCACCTGGAACAAGCAGACCTTTGAGCGCCTGTTCGAGACGCAGCCCGAGACGCTCAAGCCGCGCCTTCGCATCACACACTCCATGGTGATTAGCGTGGTCGAGCAGGGCGGTGACGCTCGCGCCCGCGTGCACGACCTCATCGAGACAAGCCTGCAGACCCCCGAAGAAAAGGCCAAGCTCGAGGTTCGCGCCGACGAAATCTTCGCCACGCTCATCGACTCCGGCGTCGTCGTGCGCACCGAGGTACCGCCCGCACCCGACGCTCCGGCTGATGCCGCATCAGACATCGACTATGCGCTGACGGTCGATCTGCCCGAGGACTTCGCGCTCGACCAGCCGCTCTCGCCCTTTTTGCTTGCCGCGTTGGAGCTGCTCGATCCCGAGAGCGAGACCTATACCATGGACCTCATCAGTATGGTCGAGGCCACGCTCGAGGACCCCAAACAGGTGCTCCGCGCCCAGGAGCGTGCCGCGCGCGACCGCGCCATGGCCGAGATGAAGGCCGACGGCGTCGAATACGAGGAGCGCCTGGAGCGCATTCAGGACGTCACGTACGAAAAGCCGCTCGAGGACCTGCTCGATGCCGCCTTTGACAAGTACTGCCAGGAAGTGCCCTGGGCAAACGACTACCAGCTCTCCCCCAAGAGCGTCCTGCGCGATATGTTGGAAAGCGCGAGCGATTTTAAGGGCTACATTCAAAAGCTCGGCATCGCCCGCTCCGAGGGCATTTTGCTGCGCTACCTGGCAGAGGCTTACCGTTCTCTCGACCGCACCGTACCCATCGAGAAGCGCGACGAGCGCCTGCGCGACATTATCTCGTGGCTGGGCTTTGTGGTGCGCTCGGTCGACTCGAGCCTGGTGGACGAGTGGGAGAACGCCGGCAACCCGGCAGCCCTCGATGCCGCGCCGCCACAGGGCATCGACGAGGTCGTGGCGGACCGCCGCGGCTGCACGCTGCTGGTGCGCAATGCGCTCTTCCGCCGCGTGACCCTTGCCGCCCGCGAGCACGTTCGCGACCTGGGCGAACTCGACGACGACTGGGGCATGAGCGAGATTCGCTGGCAAAAGGCGCTCGATGCCTACCATGAGCAGCACGAGGAAATCCTCACCGACGGAGATGCCCGCAGCGCCGCGATGTTCTCCATCGATGAGTCCGACGAGAAGACCGCGCACGTATGGCACGTGCACCAGATCTTTGCCGACGAGGATGGCGACCACGACTTTGGCATCATGGGCGATGTCGATCTGGACGCCACGCAAGACGGCGGCGAGGTCATCTTCAAAAACTACCGCGTCGGCTTTATCGAGGACCTGCTCGAGGACTAGCCGAACATACTGGAACGAAACAAAGCGGGGCCGTTGGCAATATCGCCAGCGGCCCCGCTTTTTGCGCGATACGCTATCCTCTACTCGGCATCCTCGACCTCATACGAATCCGCCTCGGCGGGCTCATCGCCTGTCTCCGACGCGGTCTCGCGTGCCTCATCAAACGCTGCCTTCATGGTCTTGTTGCTCCAAGTGAGCTTGCGAATGGTGAGCTCATCAGCCTTGTTGTGGGCCAGGCGCAGATTCTCGGTGCTGCGGCGCAAATCGTCCTTGGTCTTCTCGAGCTGCTTGATGGCGGCATCGATTTCCTTGATCGCCGACTCGAATTGCTTACTCGCCAGGTTATAGTTGCGCGAGAAGCCGTCCTTGAACTTTTCCATCTTGGCTTCGAAGTTTGTGACATCGATATTCTGTTGTTTGTACTCCGCTAGCTCCTGCTTATAGCGCAGCGAACCCATGGCGGCGTTGCGCAGCAGCGTAATCATGGGAATGAAGAACTGCGGGCGGATCACGTACATCTTCTCATAGCGGTAACTCACGTCGACGATACCCGCGTTATAGAGCTCGCTCTCAGGCTCCAGCAGGGTGCAGAGCACCGCATACTCGCAGCCTTTCTGGCGACGATCGTGATCGAGTTTCTTAAAGAAGTCCTCGTTTTTATGCTTGGTCGCGGTCTCATCGTTCTCGTTTTTCATCTCGAACATAATCGAGATGATCTCGTTGCCGCTCGCATCGCACTCACGGAAAATGAAGTCGCCCTTGGTGCCCTCGGACGCATCGTTATCTTTCTCGAAGTACGCGTTGGGAAACGCCGTCATGCGCAGGCGATTGAACTCGGTCTCGCAGTGCTGCTCGAGCGATTCGCCCACCATCTTGGTAGACAGACGAACCTTCATGTCCTTAAGGCGCTCGATCTCTTCATCCTTGTAACGAATCAGGTCATCGCTCGCGCGCTTGGCCTGCGCAAGCTCGAGCTCGTGTGCTGCCTTGGCCTGCTCCTCGCGCGAATCGCGCACCGCCAGCTCGCTCGTCAGCTTGGCACGCGCCTCGTCGCGCTCTCGCTCCACCGCGGCAACCGCCTCCGACAGATTCATTTTTGCCCTCAGTTCCTGCTCGCGCAGCTGGGCACGCAGGCCCTCGGCCTCCTGCTCAGACTGGACCTTTGCGGCGGAAAACTTCTCCTGCACCTTCGCCCGATAGTCGGTAAGCGTGCGCTCGGCCTCGCTGCGAGTGGCATCTAGCTCGCGCTGCGACTCGGCAGCGGCGGCGGCAAGTGCCATCTCCTGGGCCTTGTCCGCTGCGGCAAGCTTGGCCTGCAGCTCGGCAATCTGGGCATCACGTGCAGCCACATCGTTTTGGGCAGCGTTGCGCGCCGCCGACTCGGCAAGCTTGACTTCGTCATCCTTGCGCTCCAGCTGCGCACGCAAGTTGTCGATTTCGCGCTGGAGCTCGGCGTTCTCCTTTTGAGCGTCGGCACGGGCCTCAACCGCCGCGCGCTGGCTTGCGCTCTCGCGCTCTGCGGCAGCGCCCTCGAGCTTGGCGCGCAGCTCGGAAAGCTCGGCATCGCGCTTGGCAACCTCTTGTGCCAGCTGTTGAGCTGCAGCGTTCTTCTGCTCGGCAAGTTGAGCGTTGCGCTGAGACTCTGCCTTTTGCAAGGCAGCCGTCGAACGCGAGCGCTCAAGCTCCAGCGCCTGCTCGCCCTCACGCTGGACTGCCTTCACACGCTCATCCAGGTCGCGCGAAAACTCGGCATTGCGCACTTGTTTGACAATCTCCGCATAGCCGGACGCATCGACCTTAAAAACTTCGCCGCAATGCGGGCACTTGATCTCGTTCATAGCAGCTCCTCGATGGACGCAAATTTCAACCGCCTACACTCTACCGCGCCGCGCGGACAAATAAGTCGCCGCTACCAGAATGACTACGGCGCCAGAACCACCACAAAGGTGCCTGTCCCCTTCGTGGCGGTTTGCGAGCTACAGTCCAAAGAAATTCAGGATCTGGTCTCGGCTTACGGGCTTGTAGTTGTTGGCGTCGAGGCCCACATCGTAGCGGTAAATGGGGCGCTCGCGATCGCGGTTGCGAGCGTTGGTGCGGTCTCCTCTGCTGTGGATATGCCCGTGTAGCATGATGGCGCCACGCGCCTTACCATTCCAGCTGAGCATGGGGTAGTGGCTCATAACCAGACGATGCCCCTTGGCATAGCCGGGAGCAATCTCCAGGTAATCGCGCACGTCTTCCCAAATCTGCGGTACGTCGGGATCTTCCCAGTCGCCGTCATGGTTACCACGGATGAGCGTCACATTCTTGCATTCGATACGCTCGCGCAGGCGTACCGCCTCCGCCAGGGGCAAACGATAGGTAAAGTCACCCAGAATATAGAGGCGGTCATCCGCAGCCACGCACTCATTGATGGCATCGATGACCTTACGATTCATCTCCTCGACCGAGCCAAACGGCCGGTCCATGTCGTGCAAGATATTCGTATCGCCCAGGTGCAGGTCGGCGGTAAACCACATCATCGTCTCTGTCCTCATTTCGCAACGCATCAAACTCGTGCTAAGTATACAGACACAGCGATGCGGCGGTTAGCCAAAGAGCCCGCCGAACAATCCTCGGCGGCGCTTGTCCTTTTTATTCGAATCTTTTCCCGGGGTGTTCTTATCCTTTTGCTTTTTGCGGTCCTGCTCCAACTCATCGTCATCAAGTAGCATATCCCACTCAAACGGGTCATCCGTCAGATCGAACAGATCATCGTCATCAAACATGGCAGTCCCCATTGCCGACTAGCGAGCATCCACCACGTAGAGTCCAACGCGAACCTGATGCCACGGGCTGCGCTCGGGAGCAACCTGTTGCACGTGGGCCTCAAATACGTCCTCATGGCCGTAATACATCATCAAGGACAGCGGGCCGACCTCGTTTCCCGGAACATAGCCAAGTTTGGTCTTGCCATAGTAGATCGCAACCGCCTCGGGGTCATGGGGATTATCGCGCTCGGCACACAGCGTCAGTTTATCGCCCGCTTTAAGATCGCCTAGGACCAAAGCGCCGTCGGCATATTGAAATCCTGCGATATGAAACGACAGAAGAACACGTGAAGGCTCGTACATGGCAACTCCTCTAACGGCCGGATAAACCAGCGTTTGACCTTATCGAGAAGTCTACGGGCCCGTGCGGACATAAATTCATCCTTACCTGATTCTAATGCACAAACATGCGCACGAACTTGTGCTTCCAGCTTGCATAAGGGGCATAGCGGAATGGCACGTCCAACCACGTTGCCTTGTTCACGATGCTCTTCTTGTGGCTAAACGTATCGAAGCTCTCGCGTCCATGGTACTGTCCCATACCGCTCGCCCCCATGCCGCCAAAGCCCATATGGCTCGTGGCCAAATGCATAATGGTGTCATTAACACAGCCACCACCAAAGGGCACGTAACGCACAAAGCGCTGCTGAACCGCACAGTCCTGGCTAAAGATATACAGGGCCAGCGGCGTCGGACGATCCGTAATAAACGCTTCGGCCTCGTCTAGGCTCTCAAACGTCAGCACCGGCAAGATGGGGCCGAAGATCTCCTCCTGCATCACGGCGTCATCGGGGGTCACGCCGTCCAAAATCGTCGGCTCGATCTTGAGCGAAGCCTCGCGCGCGGCACCTCCAAGCACGACCTTATCGGGATCGATCAGCCCGCGCACGCGCGCAAAATGCTTGGCGTTGACGATATGCCCGTAGTCCTCATTGTCGAGCGGATGCTCGCCAAACATGCGGCGGACCTCCTCCTTGATGAGGCCCAGCAGCTCGTCGCGCACGCTCGTATCGACCAGCAGGTAGTCGGGTGCCACGCAGGTCTGCCCCACGTTGAGCCATTTACCAAAGGCGATACGCCGTGCCGCAACCTTCAAGTTTGCCGTCGCATCCACGATGCAGGGACTCTTTCCGCCCAGCTCAAGCGTCACGGGCGTAAGGTTTTTACATGCGCGCTCCATGACGAGCTTGCCGACCGGAACGCTACCGGTAAAGAAGATCTTGTCCCAGCACTCGTCGAGCAGTGCTTCGTTCTCGGCGCGACCGCCCTCGACAACCGTCACCAGGCACGGATCAAATGCCTCTTCACAGATTTGCTTGAGCACCGCGCTCGATGCCGGAGCATATGCGCTCGGCTTGATGACCACGGTATTGCCCGCGGCAAGGGCGCCGGCGAGTGGCTCGAGCGTCAGCAAAAACGGGTAGTTCCACGGAGCCATGATGAGTGTGACGCCATAGGGCACGGCCTGCGTCTTGCACACACTCACGGCGTTGGCGAGGTCACACGGACGCAGACGCGGGCGACTCCATCGAGCCACATGCGCAATCTGATGTCGAATCTCGGAAAGCGAGGTGCCGATCTCGCACATATACGCCTCGTCATGTGACTTTCCCAAATCGGTCTGGAGCGCATGGGCAATATCGGCCTCGTGGGCCCGTACCGCATCGCGTAAACTCACGAGCGCACGACGCCGAGCATCGACATCAAACGTGGCGTGCGTCTTAAAGTAGGCGCGCTGGTCGCCGACGATGCGCGCAATTTCCTCGGTGTTCATGGACCCTCCTAGTTCTCGTCCTCAAACATACCACCCGCAACGACCTCGTACATACGCTCGAGCTCCAAACGGTCCATCAAAAGTGGAACGGGGTATAGCGGATTGGCCTCGGCATCGGCATGGGCCGCCATTTGCGGAATATCGGAGCGGCGAATACCCGAGACATATTTGGGGATTCCCAGGGCCTCGTTCATGCGGTCAACCCAATCGATAAAGGCCTCGGCCGCCAGGCTGTCCTGCGCGGTAGCCGGCGCAATGCCCGCCATGCGAGCAAGATCGGCAAGCTTGGGGGCGGCGGCGTCACCATAAGCGCGAAGCATGTGCGGCAGGATAATCGCGTTCGCCAAACCGTGCGGAATTCCGTATCGGCCGCCCAGACTGTGCGCGATGGCATGCACATATCCGACATAGGAGCGGGCAAACGCAACGCCCGCCTTATACGCCGCCGAAAGCATATTGCGACGAGCGCGCATGTCGTCACCATGCTCATAGGCCTCGAGCAAATTGTCATGGATGAGCTGCACCGCCTGTCGCGCCATCTTGCGCGTATAGGGCGTAGTGCTTCGCCCGATAAAGGCCTCGACGGCATGCGTCAGGGCATCCATACCCGTCTGTCCCGTAATGGAGGCGGGCAGGCCGCGCGTAAACTCGGGGTCGTGCACCGCAAAGCGCGGGATAAGCACAAAGTCGTTAATGGGGTACTTGTAGTGCGTCTCGTCATCGGTAATTACCGCCGCGAGCGTGACTTCGCTTCCCGTGCCTGCCGTGGTGGGAACGGCGATGAGAAGCGGCAGGCGACGATGAATCCGCAGCAGGCCGCGCATCTTGTTGATGGGCTTGTATGGCTGCGCAATGCGCGCCCCCACACCCTTGGCGCAGTCCATGGCCGAACCGCCACCAAAGCCGATAATGGCCTGGCAGGCGCTCGCGCGATACAGGGACGCCGCTTCCTCCACGTTTGAGACCGTGGGGTTCGCACGTGTTTCGGCATAGACCGCAACGCCAATTCCCTTGGACGCGAGCGCTGTCTCGAGCGGTGCCGTGAGCCCCAGACGGGCAATGCCGGGATCCGTCACGATAAGGACCTTCTGGATCGAGCGCTTTTGAAGCACCGCGGGCACATCCTCGGCATGCTCTAAAATGCGCGGCTCGGTATAGGGCAGGATTGGCAATGCAATGCGAAAAACCGTCTGATATGTTCGACACCAGGCACGACGGGCTAGATGCATAAAGGAAACTCCTTCATTTGTTGATAGGTCAACATTTGCTCGACCGATTGTACTCATCGGAGGTCGCACGAGGTCTAGCAATCGTTAATCAATCAACATCTTCACATGCCCAAAATTGTTTTATTAAAAATCATTCCTAATAGGCTTCACATTCGGTCGCATTTATGGATAATAGAACTCGTCAAGACGCACGTCCGGAGAGGGCCCTTACGGGACCGGACGAGCGCGCCATCGCCATCGATCGAAAGGATCGAATTATGAAGTTTGTTTGCCCCGTTTGCGGTTATGTGGAAGAGTTCGACGGCGACCAGCTGCCCGAGGATTTCAAGTGCCCCCAGTGCGGCGTTCCCGGCTCTCGCTTCCTGAAGCAGGAGGAGGGTCAGCTCGAGTGGGCTGCCGAGCACGTCGTGGGCGTCGCCAAGATGGAGGGCGTCTCCGAGGACATCGTTGCTGACCTGCGCGCCAACTTTGAGGGCGAGTGCTCTGAGGTCGGTATGTACCTGGCCATGGCTCGCGTCGCTCATCGCGAGGGCTATCCCGAGATCGGCCTGTACTGGGAGAAGGCTGCCCACGAGGAGGCCGAGCACGCCGCCAAGTTCGCCGAGCTCCTGGGCGAGGTCGTGACCGACTCCACCAAGAAGAACCTCGAGATGCGCGTTGAGGCCGAGAACGGCGCCACCGCCGGCAAGACCGATCTCGCCAAGCGCGCCAAGGCCGCTGGTCTCGATGCCATCCACGACACCGTGCACGAGATGGCTCGCGACGAGGCTCGCCACGGCAAGGCTTTCGCCGGCCTGCTAAAGCGCTACTTCGGCTAAGCCAGCAGCCTGAGAGATAATCTCTAGCTTCATAAGGCCCGGACTGCATGGTTCGGGCCTTTTTTCGTGTCTCGAGAACTCGTAAACGCCCTGAAATAGAGCTATCTTCGGCATCGGTCTCTCGTCAAAAACTAAGTGAGTAGACTTTTCGAAACTTGCCGAGCAGACCATCCGTATTGCTTTATAAAGTCACAGGTAAATGACTTGTTTCAAAACGGCCTGGTCGCCAAAGTGCCAAAAGCCTACTCACTTAGAACCGCAGCCGTCCACGATCGAGCTGTTTTGTGTCTAACGGGCATCTTTCCGTCAATTACTCCCAATTTTGTCCAGTCAACGAATAGTTCAGACCGGAGTAATGTCTCAGCCCTTTGCTCATCTGAGCTTTTATCACGATATTCAGCATCGAGCATCCTGCATATGGCCTTAACGATCGCATGGAATCTATCCTTATCGGATATCTGCCCATGTGTCAGGAGAAGCACATCGTAGCCCATAGCCTGAAGCGCCGTCATGCGATCGGCGTCACGCAAGCCGTCCCCTGCGCGCCCGTGCGAGGCCTTTCCCTGACATTCAATGGCCACCTGTCGCGCTCCGTCCGGCGAAGACAGAAGCAGGTCGATAAAGACGCGGGACTTTCCCGCAATCGCTCGAGCACTTGCACCTAGCCTCACTTCGACATTGAGCTCTATGCCGCAAAAACCTTCGCCTCCCAGGGATCGCGGCAGTGCAAGTAGCAAATACGCCTCGACCTCAAAAGGCGACGCGGCACCCAATGGAACGAGTTGCGATACCGCTATAAATCTATTGCCGTAACGCATCCCGCAAACATCTGAACAAAAACGGTCAAGGTCTCCGCCCAAAACCAAAGCGTCTCGACGCCATAAATTTGAGGCGGTGCCGTCCTCGGACGGGCAGCGCACCCAACCGAACGTTGTCGAAATCGCGCCCGAATCAATTGCACGCGAAAGCTCCGCCTCAAGTGCCGCCGGCAGGGCGCACACCGCAAACAAGCCACACATCTCCGCCAATACCAAAAGAAGCTGAAGATCTGTCAGATGCCGCAACATGATGAATGCCGTCAGTAGAGGAGACGTAATCAAAAACCCATGCTCCGTTTCCAGCACGGATTCCCCGGGAAGCTCACCAAGAAACAGCCGCTGCCTCATGCCGGCAGGGCAAGTCCGCTTGTTTCTCGTTCGAACCAACGTATACAACGGAAAGCCGAGCGCAACCTTAGCCGTCGGGTTGCGGGCGAGATCATATCGCTGCCGGTCTTCTTCCGGTCGTGGAAGAGGCGGACACAAAGCGCGGACTTGAGGAGGCAAACGCCAGTACCTAAAAGCCGATATATCACAAAGTAGATCTTTCATAGGCACAGGAAAACACGGATTTCAACCCAGTCAGTCACGCATTGGCGCGAACGCACCAAAAATGGCGCCGAACGGACTGCCGAGTTTTCAACATCCCTCCCCAACTGGCCAAAAGCTTGCCAAGAGCTGGTAGCGCACAGAGATGTGGTGTAAGAGGCGGGGCATGCCCCGCCTCCGCCCTTTCCTGAAAGGGAGGGGACACCGCCTAGAATTCGTCGTTGGAGTAATGAAGGTGACGAATGGAAGGAAAGGCGATGCCCCAAGAAGAGAGTGTGCTGCGCCTCGGCCGCGACGAGGCCCTCGAGGCGGCGAGGCTTTGGCGGGAGTGCGGCGACGCGCGCGAGTTCGCGTGCAGGGTGCTGGGCAGCGTGATGAACGCGCTGATGGACTCCGAGGCCCAGCAGATGTGCGGCGCGAGCCGCAACGAGCGCAGCGACGGCAGGGAGAACAGCCGCAACGGCTACCGCCCCAGGTCGCTCAAGACCGCCGTGGGCGACGTGGAGCTCGAGATACCCAAGCTCAGGCACGGCACCTACTACCCCGAGGGCATGCTCGCGCGATGGTCGCGCGTCGACACCTCGGTGGCCGCCATCGTGCAGGAGATGTACGTATGCGGCGTGTCCACCCGCAAGGTCGAGCGCGTGGCGTCCAAGCTGGGCATATCCTCGCTGTCGAGCTCGGAGGTCTCGAGCCTCTGCTCCGACCTCGACGCCGAGGTGGCGGAGTTCCGCCGCCGCGACCTGTCGGGCACGCCGTGCTGCTACCTGTGGCTCGACGCTACCTACATGAGCTGCAGGGTCGGCTCGTCGGTCGTCTCGCAGGGCGTCGTGACCGCGATCGGGCTGGGCGCCGACGGGCGCAAGCACTTCCTGGGCTGCGACGTGGTCGACACCGAGAGCGAGGACTCCTGGGCGGCATTCCTCGGCGGGCTGCGCGAGCGCGGGCTGGCCGGCGTTCGCCTCGTGGTCTCCGACAGAGATCG
>UQNH01000007.1:0-44236 GCA_900542365.1 uncultured Collinsella sp.
CGCTCGGCCATGGCGTCCATGGCGGCGTCGAAGGCGTCGGCCGAGCCGGCAAGCTGCTCGTCCAAGCCCTCGACCTCAACGGCCTCGGTGGGAGCGGCGGCAAGTTCGTTCGAAAGTTCGAGCTTGGTCTGGTTCATCTTGAGCCAGCCCCAGGTTGCTGCGGGCATCGCGTTGACCTGCTCGAGCGTGGTGGCAGCGGTGTTGGTTTCCTGTTTCATTATCCGATCGCTCCTTCCATCTCGAGCTTGATCAGGTTGTTCATCTCGACGGCGTACTCCAGCGGCAGCTCCTTGGAGACCGGGTTGGCAAAGCCGTTGACGATCATGGTGCGGGCCTCTTCCTCCGAGATGCCGCGGCTCATCAGGTAGAACACCTTGTCGTCGCCGATGCGGCCGATGGTGGCCTCGTGGCCGATGTCGACGTTCTTGGCGCGGATGTCCATGGCGGGGATGGTGTCGGAGCGGCTCTGGTCGTCGAGCATGAGCGACTGGCAGCTCACGGTTGCCTTGGAACCCTCGGCCTTGGGCGTGGCCACGATGGAGCTGCGGAAGGTCTGAATGCCGCCGCTCTTGGAGATGCCCTTGGTCTCGACGGTTGCCGAGGTCTCGGGGGCGTTGAGCACGACCTTACAGCCGGTATCGAGGTTCTGCCCGGCGCCGGCAAAGGTGATGCCGGTAAAGCTCGACCGGGCGCGGCGGCCGTTGAGCACACTCATGGGGTAGAGGTAGCCCACGTGGCTGCCGAAGGAGCCACTGATCCACTCTATGTCGCCATCCTCGTCCACGCGCGCACGCTTGGTGTTGAGGTTGTACATGTTTTTGGACCAGTTCTCGATGGTCGAGTAGCGCAGGTGCGCACGCTTGCCCACAAAGAGCTCGACGGCGCCGGCGTGGAGGTTGGCAACGTTGTACTTGGGCGCGGAGCAACCCTCGATGAAGTGCAGGTCGGCGTCGTCCTCGACGATGATGAGCGTGTGCTCAAACTGGCCGGCGCCCTTGGCGTTAAGGCGGAAGTAGCTCTGCAGCGGGAAGTCCAACTTGGTGCCCTTGGGCACGTAGACAAACGAGCCGCCCGACCATACGGCGCCGTGCAGGGCCGCAAACTTGTGGTCGGTGGGCGGGATGAGCGTCATAAACTTCTCGTGGATGAGCGGCTCCCACTGCGGGTCGTGCAGGGCCTCCTCGATGCCGGAATAGACGATACCCATCTTGGACGCGGTGTCCTGCATGTTGTGGTAGACCAGCTCGGAGTCGTACTGCGCGCCGACGCCCGCCAGGTAGCTGCGCTCGGCCTCGGGGATGCCCAGGCGCTCAAAGGTGTTCTTGATGTCGTCGGGCACCGACTCCCAGTCGTGCTTTTGGTCGGTGTTGGGCTTGACGTAGGTGACGATGTTGTCCATGTCCAGGCCCTCGATGGAGGGGCCCCACGTCGGGTCGGGAAAACGATTGAAGATCTCGAGGGACTTTAAGCGCAGATCGAGCATCCACTGTGGCTCGTCCTTCTTGGCGCTGATCTCGCGCACAATGTCGGGCGTGATGCCGGCGTCGAGGCGCTCGAATCCCTCCTCGCCATAGGTAAAGTCGTAGAGGCTGCGGTCGATGTCCGCGACCTCGGTGCGGTTCTTGGTCATTGCGTCGCCCCTTTACGCCTGCTGCTCGGCAGCGGCGGCCTCGGCCTGGGCGCGCTGCTCGGCTGCCTCGCGCTCGAAGGTTTCAAAGCCGTTCTTGTCGATCCAGGGGATGAGCGAGGCGTCGTCCTCGCGCACGATGTGACCCTTGACCATAACGTGGACGCGGTCGACATCCAAGTGCTCCAGGATGCGCGTGTTGTGCGTGATGATAAGCATGGAGCCGTCGCAGCTCTTGCGGTAGGCGTCCATGCCGTGGCTGACGGTGGAAAGCGCGTCGACGTCCAGGCCGGAGTCGGTCTCGTCTAGGATGGCGAGCTTGGGCTGCAGCAGCAGAAGCTGGAGCATCTCGACCTTCTTTTTCTCGCCGCCCGAGAAGCCCACGCCCAGCTCACGGTTGAGGTAGGAGGTATCCATGTTAAGCTCGGCCGCGAGCTCCTTGACGCGACGTCGGAACTCCTTGCCCTTCATCTCCAGGCCGGGGCGGCCGGCGATGCTGGCGCGCAAAAAGCTCGACAGCGGCACGCCCGGGATCTCGACCGGGGCCTGGAAGCTCAGAAACAGGCCGGCGCGCGAACGCTTGTCGGTGGTGAGCTCGGTGATGTCCTGGCCGTCAAAGACGATACGTCCGTCGTTGACCGTGTAGACGGGGTCGCCCATGACCAGGTGGCCGAGGGTGGACTTGCCGGCGCCGTTGGGGCCCATCAGCACGTGGGTCTCGCCGGCGGCGACGTTGAGGTTGACGTTGTGGAGGATGGTCTTCTCGTCCACGGAGGCGGTCAGACCTTCGATGGAAAGCAGCGGATTTGCGCTCATGCTGTCCCTCTCTGTATATGGTGTACTCATAGGTGTGCTAAACCCTAGGAATCTTCTCGGAATAAAGTTACTATGGGTTCGGCGTTAGTCAAGGGAAAACCCGACTAATCCACTCGACTTTTTAGATGAGGGACATAATAATCAGGTTTGTTTGTTCCGCTTGCATAGGATTTGGGACAAACAAGCCTGGTTTTGTCCCAGTAACGATGGGAGGGTAGGTATGCTCATTTCTTCCAAGGGCCGCTATGCCCTCCGACTGATGATCTATATCGCGGCGCTCGGTGACGCCGAGGGCAAGATTGCTCTGCGCGAGGTTGCCGACCGCGAGCGCATTTCGCAGAAGTATCTGGAACAGCTGGTTCGTCCGCTTATGAAGGCTGGCCTGCTTAAGAGCGTGCGCGGCAAGGGCGGCGGCTACATGATGGCCAAGGACCCGGCCGAGGTGCGTGCTGGCGACATCCTGCGCGCTGTCGAGGGCAGTACGGCTCCGGTGGCGTGCGACGGCATCGACAACAGCTGCGCCCGTAGCGATCTGTGCTCAACCGTCAAGTTCTGGCGCGGCCTGGACGACGTGATCGAAAACTACGTCGACGGCGTGACGTTGGCCGACCTTGCTGCCGTCCCCGAGATCAACTTCGACATTAAGCTGTAGGTTGAGCGCAATTCCTTAAGATTTCGCGGAGGGTTGTTGCCGTTTACCGAGGGGTTGTTGTGCAACAACGGGCGAGCTGCAATACTTATTTTTATCTTTGCAAACTGCACTTTAACTACACCAATGCAGGGAGGATCTTATGCAGCCCAAGCATTCTGCGATTGTCGCGGGCCTGACGCTGGCGCTTTCGTTTGGCGCCGTTTCCGCGCCGGCACCCGCCGCTGCCGAGGAGCCCACGCCGGGCGTTGCCTCGGATGCGACCGATATCGATAAGGGTCTCTATACCCAGCAGTCCTTTTCGGGCGTGCTGAGGTCGGTCCAGGGCGTTTCGTTTGTTAACGTGACTCCCGAGATGAAGTACTTCACCAAATATGAGAGTCACGGCAACTATAACCAGGGCTTTTCGTACGGTGACGGTTATAACGCGCTGGGTTATTACCAGTTCGACCGTCGTTGGTCGCTCATTCCGTTTATGAAGCAGGCCTACAACTACAACCCCGAAAAATACAGCATGCTCAAGGATGCGATTGATCGCGGCAGCGAGATTTCCAACATGAGCAATGCCATGTACGAGAACGGCCAGCTCACCGAGTTGGGCCGTATTGCGCAGGAGGCCTTCCAGGGCGCTTATAACATCGATCCTGTTGAGTTCTCAGCTCTTCAAGATGCCTATGCGTACAACTCGTACTATGCGGTGACCGAGGCGTGGCTCAAGAGTGGCCTGGGCATTGATATTTCGGGCCGTGCCGATTGCGTTAAGGGCATGGTGTGGAGCATCACCAACATGTGCGGCACCGGTGGCTGCAGGGACTTCTTCCGTTGGGCAAACCTTTCTAACAGTATGACTGATCGCGAGTTTGTGACGGCGCTTTCCAACAGTGTGGTCAATAACGTGGCGACCAAGTATTCGAGCCAGCCCCAGTATCATGAGGGCTGGAAGAACCGCTACCGCAACGAGCTGAAGGACTGCTTGGTTTATATCGCCGAGGACGAGGCCGCTGCCGCTGCGACGCCCGTGCAGCCCGAGCCCACGCCGGCGCCCTCGCCGACGCCTGATTCGAATGACGACTCGAGCGACGATGCCAACGATGACAGGATGGATTCGCCCTCGACCGATGCTGACGGTGATGGCTCTGCTGGTGGCACTACCAACAACGGCTCTACCTCGAACGGCTCCGTTTCGAACGGCTCTGCTGCGGGCGATTCGTCTTCAAGCTCTGCAGGCAATACGGACAGCGACGCTTCTGGTTCGACCGGCGCTGGCACCTCTAACTCATCCACCGGCTCGAGCGATTCGTCCGTTGGCACCGGCTCTAACAACGGCTCCGGCTCTGACGCAACCCCTGGTTCCGATGCTTCCAAGGATGACTCGAATAAGGCGCCGGACGTTCCCGTTGCTTCGCCGGACAAGAAGCCTTCTTTCTCCGAGCAGCTTGGTTCTACGCTGGGCTCTTCGCTGATGGCTGGCGTCAATAACGGCTCGACCCAGAACAAGGGCAACTCTGATCAGGTTTCCACGGAAAAGATCGAAGCCGCAAAGGGCGACTCCAAGGACAAGGCTTCCGAGAAGACCGAATCCGATAAGGGTTCTAGCTCTGAGGAGAAGAGCGACAAGTCCGAACAGAAGAAGGACGAGGATAAGAAGTCTGAATCTGAGGAGAAGGACAAGAGCAAGGCCGAGGGCGAAAAGAAACAGTCCGAAGACGACGACAAGAGCGGTGCTGACAACCAGGTCCAAGAGCAAAATGACTCCAAAACGGTGACCACCACGACCACGACGACTACAACTACCAAGTCCTCGGGCGGCAACATGCCCAAGACGGGCGATCTGATTGTGATGGCGAGCCTTGCCAGCGCGAGCTTGGCCACACTGGGCGCTACGTCTATCGTAAGTGGTAAGCATAAGCTCGATCAGCAGAAGAAGGCTTCTGGGGAGGACGGCTCGGAGGAGTAATCTTCCAGATCGTTTTCTATAAGAGTTTGGGACGGGGTCCGGTGCGGCGGCATCGGCCCCCCTTTTTTTGTTGTGCAACGATTTGTTATGCCCCCTCGGGGGTCTGTTGCTACCGCTGCCCGAAACGTTTGCATGTCGATATTGTTGCGCTCTACCCGCTCGCTACAATGGGCATCGTGCTGCGTTAGAAGGAGAGTTTACGGTGTCTGAACAGGTGAATTGTGGTTTTACTCATGCGTTTGGTGCACGGTTGCTCAATCATGCGGATAACGCAGCTCTGCCGGTTGATGTACACGACTTTTCCGATGCAATCAATCGGTGTTTACTCGTCTATAAGACTATGTTTATTGCCGATATATTGGACAGCGAAGCACCTGTTGCGGTTTGCTGTCGGCCCAAGGGTTTTGGCAAGAGCATGAATCTATCGATGCTCAAATGCTATTTGGAACGATCTGATCACCGACGGCCGGATCGAGGCCCGTTCGTCGGCACCCAGATTTGGCAGGCGGGCGGTGGTCGCTATCGTGATGAGTACGCGTGTTACCCGGTCATCATGCTCGACTTTTCAGCTGCCGCTGCGAGGCGCGACACCGATGCTGCGGCGGCTATTCGCAGCGCTGTCGCGCACGAGTGCGCCCGATTGCTGCCGCTGCTTGACGCGCCTGATCTGTCAAGACGTGAGGTCCGTCTTATCGAGAGGGCGGCGCGTGGGGTGGCCAGCGATAAGGAGATCGATGCGGCGCTTGACGTGCTTATCAAGCTGCTCCAGGCAGCTTTCGATGAGCAGGTTGTTCTTCTGATAGACGACTACGACGCGGTATGTCCAAAGCGTTTGGACGCTAAGGACGACGGTAGCGTGGATTCCCTAGAGTCGCTCAGCCGAATGTTGTTCGACACCATTGCCGATGCCGGCGACTCGTTGCGATTGACGTGTCTGATGGGCGAGCGCCCCGGTCATGCCGAGTTTGCGTTGTCCCAACGTGGGGTTTCCTATCGGTCGGCGACAGCGTTGTCGAGTTGGTGTGATCGATGGTTCGGTTTTTCGGACGACGAAGTCCAAGTGCTGTTGGATTGCATCGGTCGCAACGGCTGTCTGGATGACGCGCGTGAGTGGCTCGAGGGCTATCTGTTTGGTGGTTTTTATTGCTCGAGCCCGGAGCGCGTGGTGGACTACGCACAGCGCGATTGCGTCGCGCCCGTTCGGGCGGATCTGTATGGTTACGCCGACCGTCTGAGCGCATGCGTCGGTGACTGGAATCTCATGCGCCTGTCCGCATTGTTCGATTTGGTTGAGCCGCATGGGTTTATTGAGGCGCCAGTGCATGTGCATGCCGAGGAGGTCGATGCCGCCAAGCCCGAAGATATCTGGACTGCGCTGTATCTGTCTGGATTTCTTACGACGGACATGACAGGGCATTCGGAGGACGGCGCGTGCCTTCGTTCCCTGCGCCTGCCTAACAACGAAGTGCGTCAGGCGCTCCGTCTTGTAATTCTGGAATGGTTTGAGTGCGCCGTTGAGGACGTTGGAGTTATCGACTCGTTCCATGACGGGTTGTGTCGAGGAGACGAGGACGCTGTAAAGCAAGCTTTGAGCTGTGCTATCGGCGATCTGGGCATCGATGTGGACAAATCAGATATGCCGACAGCCTATCATCTGGCGCTGCAGGGGCTTTGCTTTGGACTGTCCGGCTATTGCAATCCCAGCTCCAAGCGAAGTGGCGTCTCGGATCGCTGGGATATCCAGGTGATTCCCACCGGTCGGGTGTTTGACGTGGCCGACACGCTCGGCATGCTCGATGAGCGACCGCTCATTACGATCAACATGTTGTATGACCCTGGCGTCGATGCCCTGGGCCTGGAACTGTTAGCGGTTCAGGCGCTGCTCGACATAGAGCGCGACGGCATCGATGATATCCGCGTGCCGCGCCCCGCCGTCGGGCGCATGCGTTGGGGCTTTGGTTTTGACGGTCAGCGTGTGTCCGTGGTGTGTCAACGACTGTAGCGGCGGGCGAAAGCCCTTTACTACTCGGCGTCCTTCAGGGGCGGCATGGGCTTCCAGTTGGGATCCTTAACGATCTTGCGTGCGTCCTTCATGCCACGGCGCAGCGCCGGAATACCGGTCTTAAAGCATTTGTCGACTGCTGCCAGACGAATGAACTCCTTGCAGAAGGTCGCGGCATTGCCCAGACGGAACAGCACGGGGTGGTAGTCGCCGTAGATCTGCATGTAGCGTGCCAGATAACCGCGGTTGCGCATGATGTAGTAGCGGTTGGTGTCGCTCGTGGAGTTGAGCTGGCGCTTGCCGGCGATATCCCAGTTAGAGACGGCGCGGGCGCGCTTGAGCACCACGTCGGCAACCACGGCGGCGGGGAAGTGCTGGCTGGCCACGTAGCCGTAGCAGGCATCGTCGCCGTAGATAAAGAAGCGCGCGTCGGGCAGGCCAATCTTGTCGACCACGCGGCGCGAGAACATGCCGCCCTCAAAGCACAGTTGGTTCATGGTGCGGTAGCCCTCGGGTCCCAAATCCCACTTGGCGATGGGGTTAGGGATGCCGAGCGAAAGGATGAGCTGGTACTGCCAAAAGAAGGCGCCGCCGTCAAAGTCCAGGCGCGAACCCTGAATGACGTCGTAACAGTCGGTCCACTTGGCCAAGCGCTCGATGCCTTCGGGGATGACGAGCACGTCGTCGTCCATCACCCAGAACCACTGGGCGCCCAGGTCGTAGGCGCATTTGGTGCCGGCGGAGAAGCCACCCGCGCCGCCACCGTTTTCAAGCTGCGGCGCGTATATAACGCGGTCGGTGCCGCCCTGTGAATCGGGCTGGTCGGTGTCGATGCCCCACAGGTTGGCGAGGCGCTCGTTAAATGCGGTGCACATGGCCTCGGTCTCGCGCGAATTCTCGTTATCGACAATCACGATGCGCCAGGGCGTTGCCGTGAGCTCGGTCATGGAGTCGAACAAGTTGGCCAGGAGCTCCTGGCGCTTGTACGTGACGACAACGATGGCGAGCTTATCGATGGGGGCGGGAAGGGTTGAAGGCATGGGGCAATATATCCTTTCACGCGCGGCGCGCGAGCGCTGCGCGGAAGCTATCGAATACGTCCTTGGGACTGTCCTATTGTAAAGGCTCGGCGCACCTTGACGGCAAGCTTTGAATAAAACGCAGGAACCTGCCACGGGCCCGCCGCATGACGTGCGGCTACTTTGCCCGCAAGAGGCTCCATAGATTATATAAACGTCCGCTGGCGCGCTGACCCTTTGATACCATGAAACGACAGGTATTTCCTAAGGAGCACATTTGTCTACTAACGCCTCTGGCAGCCCTGTTCTGTCGCTGCTTATTCCCATTTACAATGTTCAGCGCTACCTGCGCGAGTGTCTCGATTCCGCCCTGGCGCAGACGCTCAAGGATATTGAGATCATCTGCATTAACGACGGGTCGACCGACAACTCGCCGGCGATTATCCGCGAGTATATGGAGCGCGATGGGCGCGTCAAGATGATCGACAAGGCCAACAGCGGCTACGGCGACTCGATGAACCACGGTCTGGAGATGGCGCGTGGCAAGTACGTTGGCATCTTGGAGTCCGATGACTTTATGGCGCCCGACGCACTCGAAAAGCTTGTCTCGGCCGCCGATAGCAATAATGCCGACTTTGCGAAGGCGAACTTTGATTTCTACTGGTCTAAGCCCGAGGAGCGCCGTTCGCTGCACGAGATGTTTAAGGCAAGGGATTGTGGCAAACCGGTGCATCCCAGCAATACGACGCAGTTCTTTAAGCAAAAACCGTCGATTTGGTCGGCCGTGTACCGTCGTGATTTTCTTGAGCGCAACGGTATCAAGTTCCTGCCGACTCCGGGGGCATCCTTTCAGGACACGTCATTTGCCTTTAAGGTGATCGCGTGTGCCGAAAAGGCTATTTACCTGCATGATGCCGTGTTGTCGTATCGCCAGGACAACGAGAATTCCTCGGTCAATTCTTCGGCTAAGGTCTTTTGCGTCAATACCGAGTATGCCGAGATTGAGCGTTGGATTCGAGAGGATTATGCCCGCGACCACGCAAGTGATGACGTCGCGCGCATGCTCAAGTTCAATCAGCTCATTAAGTACGATTCGTACATGTGGAACTACGTGCGCTTGGCGCCTAAGTTCTATAAGGAGTTCCTGGTGCAGATGGCTAAGGAATTTCAGGCGGCCTTGGACGCGGGGGACTTTTCGCTTGATGACCTCAAGCCGTGGAAGCGCGCAAATCTCGCTGCCATCCTCAAAGATCCTGAGGGCTGGGTTGACGAGCATCCGAGTTTTGCGACGGATGGTGCCTTGGGGCGTGCTAAGTATTACGCCTCGGTTGGAGGCCCAGGCGTGGTCGCCGCCTTCCTCATCGAATCGCTGAGGGGGTAGGTCGGCATGGGAGAGGCCTCGTGTCCTAAAGCTACCATTGTCGTCCCCGTTTACAACTCTGCGCGCTCCATTCAGCGATGCGTCGATTCGCTGTTGGCCCAGTCCGAGCGCTCGATTCAGGTTGTCTGCGTCAACGACGGTTCGACCGATGATTCGTTGAACGTGTTGCGCCAGATCGAGCTGGCCGACGATCGCGTACTGGTTATTGACCAGGAAAACGCGGGCGTCTCGTGCGCTCGAAATGCCGGTATCGATGCCGCCGAGGGCGAGACCGTCTTTTTTGTGGACGCCGACGATTACATCGATGTCCAGACGGTCGAGCGCGTGCTGCATGCCATGGAGCCTGCAGATGCCGAGGTCTCCGTTTTTGGCGGCGTCTGTGAACCAGCCGATGCTGCCCCCAAACGCGTCCAACAACTCATGAGCCCCAAAGCCGGTACCTTCGGCGCCCGTGATCCCCAGTTGCTGTTCCATGCGAATGCGCAGCCCTACGCCTGCCGTGCGGCTTTTTCGCGCGAGCTGCTCAATCGCGAAGGCATTCGCTTCGCCCCCGGTTTGGCTTTGGGCGAGGACGTTGTCTTCCAATTTGCGGCTTATGCGCTTGCCCGCAAGGCCGTTGTCATGCCGGACAAGTTCTACCACTACGTGATGGAGAGCGAATCGGCGACGCATGAGTTCAACAGTGCCGAGGCTCGCGTCAAAAAGCTTGACGCCCACATGAGGATGCTCGAGGAGGTCTTGGAGGGCTGGGCGGCCTACGGTCTTTTGGACCTGTGCCCCGGCGAGCTGATAACTTGGTTTTTGGACCTCATTGTGTTCGACCTGGTGCGCTTGGATGCTGATGGCTTCCATCGCGTGGCGGCTCGCGTCAACATGGACCTCACGACGTTTTTGGGAACGGAGTGGGCGGATATGCCTGCTAAGGGTGCCGTTCGTCGTGTTGCCCACAAGCTCGTTGCGGCGACCTCGGGCGTTTCGATGGCAGACGCCACGCAGTTCTATCTTTCGACTCGCGGTCTCAAAGCCTGCCTGGAGCGCTTTATCTAATATCCAAGCGCTGCCGCCCGCCGCAACTCGGCTGCTAAAATAACCCTGTTATACGCTATTCAACAGGAGGTTCTCTTGCAGAACTCTGATACCCCTAAAGTTTCGCTGCTTGTCCCCATTTGCAATGTCGAGCGCTACCTGCGCGAGTGCCTCGATTCTGCCATTGCGCAGACGCTCAAGGACATTGAGATCATTTGCATCAACGATGGCTCTACCGATAGCTCGCCGGATATTATTCGCGAGTACATGGAGCGCGATGCGCGCGTTAAGATGATTGATAAAGCCAACAGCGGCTACGGCGACTCGATGAACCGCGGCCTGGAGATGGCGCGCGGTGAGTACGTGGGCATCCTTGAGTCCGACGACTTTATGTTTGAGGATTCGCTCCAAAAGCTGGTCGCCAAGGCCGATGCCGAGCATGCCGATGTGGTGAAGGGCGACTTTTACCTGTATTGGTCTACGCCCAGCGAGCGCCGTGAGCTGTTTGGGATTATCGACGAGCATATGACGGGCGCCGCGTATCGCCCCGTCGATCGCCCGGGCATCTTCTACCGCAAACCTTCCATTTGGTCGGCTATCTATCGGCGCGAGTTCCTCAACGACAATCAGATTCGGTTCCTTCCCACGCCGGGCGCCTCGTATCAGGACGCAGGCTTTAACTTTAAGGTTTGGGCTTGCGCCGAGCGTGCCGCGTTTATTGCTGACCCAATTTTGTGCTATCGCCAGGATAACGAGAAGAGCTCCGTTAATTCGCCCAACAAGGTGTTTTGCGTGTGCGATGAATACGCCGAGATACAACGTTTTTTGTACGAGCGCCCCGAGCTTAAGGCTCAGCTTCAGGCCATTTTAATGCGCATGAAGGTCGATACGTACCGTTGGAATGATGAGCGTCTGGTCGATGAGCTACGCGAGCAGTTTTGGGAGAAGGCTTCACCCGAGCTGAAGGCCGATTGGGATGCCGGTCGCTTTGACCTGTCGCTGTTCGACCCGCGTGGCGAGACCGACTTGCGCCTGATGGTCAAGTCGCCCCGCGCCTATATCGATTCGCGTTTTGACTTTAAGAAGCCGGGCAAGTTCAATACGTTTAAACATTACTTTAAGATTGGCGGCCTACCACTGGTCTGGCGCGTGCTGACGTATCAGCGCACCTACGGCGACAACCCGCACCCTGACGACGTTCCGGCAGCACAGTAGGAGCGAGTGACTATGTCTACCCCCAAGATTTCCGTTGTCGTTCCCATCTATAACGTGGAGGAGTGCCTGGCCTGGTGCCTGGACTCCCTGCTTGCACAGGACATGCCCGATTGGGAAGGCGTGCTGGTCAACGATGGCTCGCCGGACGGCTCGCGCGATATCGCGGTTGCTTATTGCGAAAAGGACGCGCGCTTTACGCTGGTTGATAAGCCCAACGGGGGCCTGTCGAGCGCGCGCAATGCGGGCATTGCTGCGTCCACGGCGCCTATCGTTGCATTTTTGGATTCCGACGACCGGTTTACGCCCGATGCATGCCGCATGATCGTCGATGCCTTTGAGCGCGAGGACTGCGACGTTTTGACCTTTGGCGCGAATCCGTATCCGCTCGAGGCGGGGTATCCGTGGCTTAACTATGTGCTGAGCCCGCGCGATGTGTCGTTTGAGGGCTTTAGCTCCGACTTACTGTTTAAAGAGGCGTCTCGCCCCTTTGCATGGCGCACCGCCTGCAAGCGTGAGTTTTTGCTGGATAGCGGGATCGTGTTCGACGAAACCGTCAAGTATGGCGAGGACCAGGTCTTCGATTTTGCCGTGTACGGTCGCTCGCGCAAGACCGAGCTTATTTCGAACAAGCTGTATGACTACCGCGTGGCGCGCAAGGGTTCGCTCATGGACACCATGCGCTACGACGACGAGACACGTCTGCTGGAGCACGTGAAGATTTACTCCGCCGTGCTGGCTGACTGGCAGCGCGACGGTCTCGATGTCCAGCATGCCGATGACCTGGCGTACTTCCTCTGCGATCTGGTGCTGTACGATGCGCTCAGGTTGCTAGGTTCGGACTGTGGCAAGGTGTTTGCTGCCGTTGCCACGGCACTTGCCGGTTCTGCCGTGGGCAGCGATGCTGCGCTTGCACAATGCGCTCCTTCTGTTGCTGCTATGGTGCGTGCGGCGCTTACCAGCAAGGCTCCCAATGCCCGCGAGTGCAAAAAGCTCATGTTCGATTACGACGTCTTGAGGTTTGGGCGCCTGGGTGCCTGCAAACGCATGGCAGCGAACGCCCTTGGAAAGCGAGAAGTATAGATGAGAGATCGGCGGGGAACGTCGATTGATTGCTGGGTCTAATGGTTTAGATGACGGGCGATGCCGCACCTGCCACAAGTTGCAGTAAGTCGCGGTGGGCATCATGATATGGCGCACCACCCTTGCAGTCGGGTCTCACCTGTCGTACGCTTGGTCGACCCTGAAGAGGCAAGCGTACCGGTCGAGATAAGCCTGCGGGTTCCGCGGCGACATCCCCGTGAAGCGCCATAGGTATCGTTTAAGCCAGGGGCACAGGTCGTTCACCATCTCCATCCGCTCCAGGTAGATCGGGTCGTTTACATTGGCCCTGTGCGCTCCGCTCTCGAGCCGGTCGTCCCTGACCAGCGCGCTGTGTGCCCGCTTGAGGTCGTGGATCAGCGGCGACCCGGGTGCCATCTTGCTGCCCCTGTCCTTCCTCACGCGCGGCGAGCTGGGCTTCCTGTGACCGTATGCGACCGCGACCGGGTTCTTGTGCACGTCGATGGCGACGCCGATACAGAGCTTCTGGCGGGATAGGCTGCGCTTGCGTACCTGCCTGTAGCCCTTGGAGAGATCGGTTCCGTTGATGTATGTCTCGTCAATCCAGACGGTGTCGCGCTGCACGATTCGGTCCTGATAGCTGGATGCCGTGGCGAGCTGTGGTGCCGCCCACCCGAAGGCCATCTTGTGGGTGACGCAGTACAGTTCGGTCGCTCGCTCGACGGGAACGTTGTGGCTCATGAGCCTGATGAAGGAGACCGGACGGGGGTTGGCTTGCGGCGGTGCTCGAGGACGGTGCCCGTGAGGGGGATGAACCTCCTCTCGCAGGAGCGGCAGCGCTATCTCGTGACGTCGGCAGCGGTGGAGCCGTCTCTCCAGCCGCCGCATCCCAGTCACTTTGGGTCCGGCCGATAGGATTCGGCGGCACCTCTCGTCAAAGGCTTCTCTGAGCAGCAGGAATTCGTCGGCAGTCAAACCCGCCACGAGCTCCCTGAAGGGGTTCGCTCTTCCCATATGGATCTGTCCCATCCGCCCGAACTCCCACCCGGAGGGATTGTCGCCAAACAAAGATCCGGGTGGGCGCTCGGGCAAATTCTCTGTTTGGCTGTGAAAAGCACAGCATTCGGGAACCTTGCGGTCCTCGAATCATCACCTATTATCTAAGCTGTTGGATTGAATTATTAAGGGCTTCATCCAAATAGGTTTCTGCATAGATGTTGGAAATATTATGGTAAGCAAATGATTGGTTCTTAGAGAAGTCCGTTAATCTGTCTCTCGCTATAATCAATTCAGCTTGCAAGCGCATTGCTTGGAATGGTTGACCCAGCCTTATCAGTATTGGAGCTTCTACTTGAGCACCCAACGAAAGGATGGATTATGACCATGATTTCCTATATCGCGGTGGGCGCAAGCGGGGATGACCGTTCCAAGTAATTGCTGCAAGGCTTGCCCTCTCGGGTGGTACCCGAGCATTCCCGCCACAATCCTTGACGCGTCTTCTCATGGATTGGTTTTGAGTACTTATATGCGCTCTCTTTGATCGCTCCGATTCATTTTTGCTGAAACTTTGGATGTTGTCGGTTGATTTCCGAATTCACCCGAACATTATTGAGCGAATAGGTTGATTTCGTAGTTAGTCGGCGGTCCCGAAGCCCCTTCTGGGTCTCGGGTGGCGGCGTTTTCCCAGCAGGAAGAACGTTGGAGATGCATTTCGATGTGACCAGTGGTCATGCTTCGCCCACCGTCCGGTATCGCTTCCCAAGCTTAGCCGAACGGTCGATCCGTCTACCCCGTTTTGCCTTTAGCTAGGCCAGTGGGACATTGTCTCTCTCGGCGCAATTTCTGGCCGGAGAGAACATGGCGATTCGGAGGCCTTTGGGTCTCCGAATCGCCACCTTTTATCTAAGCTGTTAAATATGCTTCCTTGGCTGCTAGGATGCTTTGAGTAGATCGGGCCAAAAAGTGAACTAACTTGGAATGTTGTTTCTTTCTTTTGGCATATGGCATGCAGGATTGCGTGGGCTAGTACGCATGAAAATCAATCGATCCTGTAGCACTCTATGTTTGCATTGATTACCTCTTTGGCAAGTGCGAGGTGTTCTTCGTGCGAATTGTCGCTCGAACTTTGCCATCCGGCAATGTCTTTTTCATTTATGCGCCTTATGACAAAAGGTCCTTTGACAAACTCCCCGGCCACCTCCATGAATTCGTCGAAACTTGTTGTTACTCCTCGGGCATCAATTAACGCAATTTTGCCTTCCAAGGTAGCTTGGCAAAATACATGGTGACCCTTTCCGTTGCATTCTTTGATGATGAATGCCTCGTATCCAAGAATCTCTTCGACTTGCATGGCAAATGCCTGACATGACCCTTCGAGAAGACAACCCGCTGATGTTAGATGTTCCTCATCGTTGTCAATTTGAGCCAGGTGACCATCGTAGTCAATCTCCTTGAGATTCGCATAATTATTGTTATCGCAATAGAACCCCTTGTGTAGTTCAGTCCCATGGACAGGACAGTATCTGCTTCGGTCAGTTTTTCCGGGTAGTGCTTTTGCAGTAGACAGTTTCTTCATTGGTTCTCCGTTTGGATGTCGTTATCTAAATATTTGTAGTTACAAGTATCTAAGTTAATTTCTCGTGGGGACATTGGTTTAGCCTGAAAAGGACTGTTTCAATCTTTGATATTTGATAAAGGGGAAATGGGGCACTCAGTGACTAGAGGAGGGGTAACGAACGTGGAGCGAAAATACGGCAATATCTTGGTTACGGGCGGTTGTGGTTTTTGCGGTTCTGCGTTTGCCCGCTATGTTGTGAACAACGTTCCGAATGTGCATGTCACCATCTTGGATAAGCTGACCTATGCCGCTAATCCTGGTAGCATTGCTGGGCTTCCGGAGGACAGGATTAAGCTTGTTGTTGGTGACATCTGCGATCCGGATTTGCTTGATCAAGTGGTTCCCGGGCACGATGCAATCGTTCATTATGCTGCGGAGTCTCACAACGACAATTCGATCATCGATCCAGAGCCTTTTGTAAAGACGAACATTGAAGGCACGTATCAGCTCCTAGAGGCTGTTCGTAAGCATCAAGTTAGGTTTCATCACATTTCGACTGATGAAGTGTTTGGAGACCTGGCACTTGATGACCCGCGCAAATTTTCCGAGGAGTCTCCCTATCGACCGAGTAGCCCCTATTCAAGCTCCAAGGCGGCATCTGACATGCTTGTGAGAGCTTGGATTCGCACCTATGGTCTGCAAGCGACTATTTCTAATTGTTGCAATAACTACGGTCCATATCAGCATCCCGAAAAGTTCATTCCGCATTCGATTGTATGCGTCCGGCACGGGGAGCGTCCTAAATTGTACGGGGACGGTCTGAACGTACGCGATTGGATTCATGTTGATGACCACGCTCGTGCTGTTTGGCTCATTTTGAACGAAGGGAAGATCGGGGAGACCTATCTTGTCGGAGCCAATTGCGAGCGCAGCAATCTCGAAGTTCTCAAGCTCATTCTTAAAGCAATGGGCAAAGACGAAGACTTTATTGACTGGGTTAAGGACCGTCCCGGCCATGATCGACGGTACGCCATAGACGCTAGAAAGCTCCGCCGCGAGCTTGGTTGGGCGCCGATCCATGGTGATTTTGCGACAGAGATTTCCCGATTGTGCCATAGCAACATGCTTTTAACCTGATTAGCCTTTTGGGTTAGGCTGCTGCTCACGAATCTCTCGACGATGGGGCGCGCTTCTTGGCATAGAGTTTAAGCAACCGTATGAAAGGGGACAGACATGGGCAATCGAAAAGCTATGTTTGCATCGGTGTTTATCGTGCTTCTGTTGGGAATTTGCCTCGTTCCCGCATTTGCTGAAGACAACGTGGCTGCCGGTCAAGATACAAATGCCTCCATGGCTGCAGACCAGTTGAACGAGTCCGAGCTCGTTACCAACGAAGCTATGTCCGTGGACAGCACGTCCGATTCGTATGTGTCGGATTCGACTGATACTGTGAAGCCGGAAAAGCCCAAGTCTGTCTATGATCTTGCTTCCGGGCACGTCGATGACCTTGCGGGTGAGTTTTGCACTTTTGGCTCTTCGGTTAACAGCAATTTTGTACTGGATGTTCCTGGTGGTACGGCATCTGCTGGTAGAAAGCTGCAGCTGTACAGTGGAAACAAGACGAATGCTCAGGTCTGGCGTGTGTCTCACGATCAGAAGGCTTTGTTGTCGTTACTTGTGTCAAGGGTTGCACGCTTGATGCCTCGGGCGGTAACGCGAGCAATAGAAATCCCGTTCAGCTTTGGTCCGATAACGGCACCCTTGCGCAGCGCTGGGTCGCAATTAAAGATACCGATGGCATCTACACCTTAATTTCGGCGCTCAACCAGTCGTTTGCCATTGACGTAGCAGGTGGAGCTGCCGCAAATGGCTCTGCAGTGCAGTTGTATGAGGCAAACGGCACGGCCGCTCAGCGATGGGTGCTAACGCCTGCCAAAACTGAGCAGCAGCAACTCGATGATCGGGCGCATCGGCTCTGGAAAAGCGCTCTCTCTGACTGATGGGGGAGAGCTTGTTCAGATGATATCAAGCAGCGCGGATTCTCAGCGGGGGCGCAGTACATTGTCTGGCGGTAAGATCGCTCTGCAAAACGCGGCTACAGGCCAGTATCTCTGCGCTTCTGGCTCCTCCGCGTCCATAGGAATAGTCGCTTCCCTTGAATTGCCTGGCGTTCTGTTTAATGTAAGGAGTGTCGGGGGTTCCTTCTAAAGGGTTTTATATAATTTAGCTTATGTTGGCGGAGTCAAGGTATATGCTGCTCCCGGTGGATAAGTGGCCATCGGGCGCAATGCTTACTTGGCATATAGGCAATCGCGTTATCCACGTAGAGAGATTCCATCTACAGAAGAATTATGGTTTTTTGATTGGCGTTTTCGCTGAGATTCATAAAGAAATGGGCAATCAGAAATCTAGACTCCTATTGGTCAGTGATGGAAAAGGCCATAAATCTGTACAAGATTACGTAAGAGAGCTCGGATTGTCAGAATCTGTAATATTTTCAGATAAGTCTCTTGAGACAAAAGGATTGTATTAATATAAAAAAAATTTACTCTTCGTCGCTTTTCGAGGGCTTTGGTTTGGCATCCCTGGAGGTTAAGGCGTCCGGGCTCTCTTACGTGATAACTGAAAATTCTCTTCAAATGGTGTTGACTACGCCTTATTGTCGAAGCCTTTTCGTTTCTGTGGATTCTAAAGTATGGGTACATATTGCTCTTGGTCTTTTGAAACTTGCCCCAAAATAAGGGAGCTTTGCGCCTAAGAGGTTGTTGATTGTGATTTTGGGATAGATCAATCAGCAACCTTGATTAGAAATATTTTGATTAGTTGTATGAGCAAGGATTACGTTTGTGATTTATCAGCCAAAGTATGAACCGTTATCGATTCGCGCTAACATGGTTTGGAATGCTGCAGGATCTATAGTTAATCTTGGATGTCAGTGGTTAATATCCATTCTTGTTGTACGTCTTTCTACGGGCTTCGATGATGCCGGCCTCTACTCTCTGGCTGTTGCTATATTCGGTGTGTTTTCTCCTATTAGTCAGTATCGTATGTATACGATACAAATTAGTGATATAACCGGAGAAAATACTCTCGGGGAATATCTGTCATTTCGGCTTCTTACTAATGCAATTGCTTTTGTTTTACTCATTGTGTATGCGGTGGTTACCGTATCACCTTATGCGGTTTTGATTACGATTGCATATTCCATTTACAGGTTATTAGCTCTGACGATAGATGTTTTTCATGCTTGTGATCAAAGAAATCACCGAATGGATTTTATTGGAAAGTCTCTAATTCTTCAGGGGCTTCTTTCTGTAATCGGATTTTCAACCTTTTATTATTTCAGCCATAATCTTGTTATTACATTCGTACTCTTGGCATTTTTGATGGCCGTCATCGGTTTAGTATTTGATTATCCGCGCACGACTTCGTTTGAAGGTTTGAAGTTTGGGATCTCGTGGTTAAAGGTGCGCCATCTATTGATTCGTTATTTCCCTATTGTTATCGCCGCGGTTGCAGCAAGTTCCGCAGCTTCTCTGCCGCGCCAAATTTTGGCATCTCATTTTGGGGATTCGTATTTAGGAATCTACGCATCTGCTGCTGCTCCCGTTGCGATAATTCAGATGGGAGCTTCATATATCTACAATCCTTTGTTGTCTTATTTTGCTGAAAGTTATAATGACAAAAACGATCAGATGTTTAGAAACCTTATGTTTCGTTGTGTTGCAGGAATGACGTGCGTTTGTTTCGTTTCACTGCTAGGAGTTACTTGCCTCGGCGAAAAGGTGTTGGTCTTGCTTTACGGAACGCAAATGCATGGCTATGTGTACTTGCTATATCCCTTAATTATTCTCGCGGTCCTTACAGGCTTCATGTGGTTTATGAATGACTTACTCATTTCGATTCGCGTATTTAGAGGTGCATTTTGTGGTAGCGTCATTGCCATTATTGCCTCTGTTATTGCATTCCCGTTAATTTTGGCTTTTGATATGAATGGCGTTACGTTTGTTTGCATTGTATCTTCTTTGGTGAGCATTGCGGGGATGGCTGTTTTTCTTCTCGTGGCTTTGAGAAGTCATTTTGTTTGAGAGAGCTTCTATGCCTTATATATGCATATTTACCCCAACGGTTAATCGTTCAGGTTATTTGAAACGGTAGTGTCGAGAAAGTTTGAGTTATGTATATGGGCAATACGTTTGACTTGCCTATGAGTTTGGATGCTATTTCTAATCGACCGCAGCAGTATGAACAATTACTTGAGGCGGTTTCGTTGAACGTGCACTTGTTCCTTTCGTGGACGATCCGAATCGTTTCTGTTAGTCGATTTCTTAACGGAGAATTGTTATGTTTTTAAGTGTTTTTACCCCGTGCTATAACCGTGCATATACGCTCACACGTTTATTTGAAAGCATAAAAGCGCAAAAGTTCTCAGATTTTGAGTGGATCATTGTCGATGACGGCAGCTCCGACAATACGAAGGAGCTCGTTGAATCTTGGATTGCGGATGATGATCTACCTTTCGAAATACATTATTTTTATCAGGAAAATGCTGGTAAACATGTAGCTTGGAATAACGGACTCAGCCACGCGAATGGCGAGCTGTTTTTACCTGTTGATAGTGATGATTATTTTGTTGACGGTGCGTTTGGCTCCGTTGTAAAAATGTGGAAGGCTTCAAAAGACGACGAAAAGCTAATCGCTTTTTCCGGTGTAAGAGTCTTTCCGGGGAACAAAGAAACTGGCGGCTATTTGTTAACGATGGATGAACCTTATAAGGACTATTCATCCATTACCCGCCTAGCAGAAGGAATCGATGGTGACTTAGCTGAAATATTTTTCACTTCGAGGTTGCGAAAATACCCGTTTCCAGTTTTTGAAGGAGAACGGTTTGTAACCGAAGCTGTTGTCTTTAATAGATTCAGTATGGATGGCTATCTTGTCAGGGGCTTTGCGTATCCAATTTATGTTTGCGAATATTTGAATGATGGTTATACCAAAAACGTTAATCATCATTTGATTAGCAACTGGAAAGGCTACAAACTTTATGTTCGAGAATTGATGGGCAGCAACGCGCCGATATCCTCAAAGTTCATTCCCTTCTGCGGTTTTATTTATCGACTTCTTTTAAAAACCTTTCGTATTGTTAAGTAAGGCAGGCTAAGAAAAATTACTTGCGGGTTGCGATGATAGTTGTGTATGTAGCGTTATCCGCAGCTAATTTTCTACAGCATATTTAATCGCAGGTGGCATCGAGCCTGGCG
Source organism: uncultured Collinsella sp. (assembly GCA_900542365.1). Taxonomy (GTDB): domain Bacteria; phylum Actinomycetota; class Coriobacteriia; order Coriobacteriales; family Coriobacteriaceae; genus Collinsella. Next base: position 20,570 of record UQNH01000007.1, read on the forward strand.
TAGGGTAACGGCGCGCGGTCGGGGGGCTTTCACACAGTTCCTCATATCTACGTCAAGCTCGAGCCGATGGTGCCCACTTGGTCCTTGGAGAGTCTGGACGCGTCGATTTTCTCGGCGAGTCGCTGCGCCTGCGGGTGCCGGTGGCGTACATCTCGGCCATGGCGGCCACGAGAACGCGGTCGATGCGCTGATAGCGCACGCGCATGTTCTCCGGTATGAAGAACAGTAATAAGCGTGTTTACGCTTATTTAAATCGCTACATGATCTAAATACAAAGAAATAAGAGAGTCTACGGTGCACTTAATATCAAAGCCGGACTCCCTCACATAATTAGCTCCATCGATTCGATCCATGTCTGCACGAATTGGCTCATCGACCATTCTCTCGGCCCACGTTGTCGTACTGTTTAGACCATCCATCTTATAAGCGTAAGGACTGCAAACCGCCATATCGGGCAGAGCGGGTGACAGGATGCAAGGAAGTCCAGAAGCTTGCGCCTCAATAGCAGCTATTCCAAGACCTTCCCACTTTGAAGGAAAAACAAACAGGTCCATGGCCATCAACAAATCAGGAATATCCGAACGCACACCCAGAAATACAACTTTGTCGTGAATATTTAATTCAGCTGCAAGTTGTTCCATGTCATTACGAAGAGGACCCCTGCCGATAAGAAACAAACGCCCATCAAATTCACCGCCGTCGCACTTTGCAAAAGCCTTCAACAAGAATTCGTGATTTTTTTCATCTGAAAAACGCCCAATATGGCAAATAGCTTTCTGTTCAGGAGCTATGCCAAGATTACGCCTCATGGAAGATCTTGTTTTAGATGAAAACTTGTAGTGTTTAACATCGATTCCGTTATTTAATACAGAGAAACGATCGCTCGTAACAACCGCCCTGCCAAAGCGATCCACACCCGCCTCGCGAGAGCAAGCTAAATAGTAGTCAGCAATATAACGTGTGGGGTATGAGAATAAGCGAAAACCGATTTCAGGAAGCGAAAGGCTTGGGTTTGTATTATGGCTATGAGCGATACAGAATAATCCATATTTCTTCGCTTCTTTAATTACGAAGCAAGCAGATGAGCCAATATGCACATGCACCGCACAGTAGTTATGATGCGTGCGGAAAAAATCGCGGCACTGTTTTATATACGAAACGGTGTTAATCCCATTTAGGCGATCGATAGAAAAAATAGACCCACCCAAAGCACGAATTTCAGGATCAAAATCACACTCTCTAGCTTCGTGGACAAGAAAATCAAATTGCAGAATGGATCTGTCGATATTTCGATACACATTCATAATCAACGTTTCGGCACCGCCTCTATCCATGGCGCCTATCACATGAAGAACCCTGCAAGGACAATCGCAATTAACAGGATCCATGCTTTTAACGATCAAGAGATTTCCCTCCGAATGATTGTTTTGCACTGATTATACTAATATTCGGGGTAACTAACCGAACAATCAGTTTATGGAGCTGTTTCATTATATGGGCGACAATTCCTACATTTGCATCTTCTCGGCACTCTTTGAACCGCATGTCGGTGGAGTTGAAGCTTACACAAAAGGTCTAGCAACTGCGCTCACAAAGAAGGGGAATAAAGTCATCGTAGTTACGATGAATACCGAATCTGCTCCGTCAGAGGATGCAATTGATTCTATTAAGGTTCTAAGACTCCCTTGCTATAACTTGCTTAAAGGCAGATATCCAATTCCAAAAAAGAACGCTGATTACCGCAAGGCATGGAAAATGCTCAAGTCCCTTAATATCGAGAGCGTTATTATTAACACCCGATTTTATCCTCTAAGTATTGAGGCTGCTCGATTTGCATCAAATGCAGGGGTTCGACCCATTGTCATCGAACATGGTTCAGCATATTTAACTCTCGGAAACCATGTTGTGGACCCGTTTATTCATCGAGTAGAAATTATACTTATCAATCAGATTAAAAAATACAATCCCTGCTTTTATGGCGTTTCAAAAAAAGCGAGCGAGTGGCTTTCTCAGTTTGGTATCACAGCCGAAGGAGAAATACATAACGCGATAGATTATGTCCAATTTTGCAGCGAATCAAGTAACCGTAATTTTAGAGAAGAACTTGGAATCCGTAGTGATTCGGTTTTAATTTCATTTGCAGGACGGCTCGTTCCGGAAAAGGGCATTGTTGAGCTCATTGAGGCTGCCAGGGTACTTGAAAAAACCCCGGAGGGTTGCGAAGGCAAGCTTATTATTGCAATCGCAGGCGATGGTCCGCTTTTTTTGAAAGCAGATAAAACTAAACCCGATAATATGATTTTGCTTGGGGGGCTATCCCGTAAAGATTTAGCAGCTTTAATGTTGCAATCTGATGCATGTTGCCTCCCTTCGCGGTCTGAAGGCTTTTCCACAGTCTTGCTAGAAGCTGCAGCATGTGGTATCCCCCCTATTGCGACGGACGTTGGCGGAATGCGAGAGATTGCACCCAATAACCAGTTTGGAATCCTAATTAGCTCAATGCGGCCCCTGGATATTGCTAATGGCATTCAAGCAGCTTGTCGTTCGGAAATTGGACTAAAACAAATGGGCAAGAATGTCAAAAGGCGGGTTGAAAATAATTTCAGCTGGAGTGAGACCGCTAAAGAAGCAATGTCTGCTATGGAACACGCTAATAAAGGGCGTGAGTGAGTATTTACACGTTTGAGTGCTGCTGAATACCACAAAACAGCACTCCCGACATTGCGCTTGCGCACCGGACGAGATTGCGGTACGCGTGTAGCGCTCTAACCGGCGCCATTCTCCTCGTACGGATATATAATAATATAGTTATCGTATGACTCATCCGCTCATAAGATATATTGAGTGGTTGTTCAGGTTCTACTGATTTGTCTCGAGAGAATGGGTTTCGATTGTCATTAAGATCGAATGTGCTCATTGCGATTCCTGCATATAACGAAGAGGAATGCATTGAAGGCACAGTAAAAGAACTCCGTTCGGTTGCTCCAGGGTTTGACTTCATTATCATCAATGATGGTTCTTACGATCGTACGGGTGAAATATGTAAATCGCTAGACTGCAAGGTTATTGACATGCCAATTAACTGTGGCCTTACAGTTGGTTTTCAGACCGCGGCTCGATATGCCGTTGATCATGGATATGACTATATGATCCAATTTGATGCAGATGGGCAACATCGTCCGGAGTATTTGGCTGCTCTTGTTGAGAAAGCGGTAAATACTGGTTCCGACATCGTTATCGGTTCTAGGTTTCTGACTGTCCGCAAAGATAAATCGATGCGCATGGTTGGTTCACGCATGATTACCGTATTGATTAAGATGCTGACCGGTCATCGCATTAGTGATCCCACATCTGGCTTCAGGCTGTTTAGTCGCCCTGTGCTTGAAAGATACTATTACGACAACACTTTAAATCCCGAGCCAGAATCGATTGCTTTGTTTTTAAAACAAGGATACTCAGTATCCGAAGTCCAGGTATCAATGCGCGAGCGTCAGGGTGGAGAGAGCTATTTAAACCCGGTCAAATCAATGCAGTATATGCTTAGGGTTTTCGCTACGCTGCTGATAGTTCAATGGTTTAGGTGATTATTATGTCATTTACACTGCGCATTTTACTTATTGTATTTGCCGTTATTGTTTTCTATTTCGTTATCCGGAAGCTGAAAAAGGCGCAAATGCAGGTTTTGGACTCCTTATTTTGGCTTTTGTTCAGCACAAGCTTTGTTTTACTCGGCATTTTTCCTGAGATTGCCGTACACATTGCTGGCCTTTTAGGGTTTATGTCTGCCTCGAATTTTGTTTTCCTATATGTGATAGCCGTTCTGGTGGTTCGCGATTTTACTATTTCTTTGAGACTTGCTAAGCAGGAAGAGCGATTGAATTCTCTGGTGCAGGCTGCTGCTTTAAATTGGAACAGTAACGACTTTAGGTCATCCAATGACGATTAATTGTGATATTTAATTGCTTGAGCAGCTATACCACAGCATGGACCGCGTTGCACACAATTCAGCCCTACTCGCTACGTTGCGGAACATCTGAGTGATGAAGTATAGGTAGGCTGCGCAGCGGGGCGTGGGGATAGTATTTAAGGGCAGTACCGAAAGGGTCTTGGACTCGGTAATTGTGTCTGCTTTTGATATTTTGCATTGTGCTTCAAATAGTATGTTGTGGTTGCCTCGCCTTGTCTTGAACATTAATGACAATGTGAAATAATTGATAAATTTAGCGCAATCAAACGGCGCTTTTATGTTCATAAGCTTGAAAGGTTAACTGTAAATGTGGTTTGAATATGCGGTGAGCATCAGCGCCTGCCTTGCTTTTTTGTATTTGCCGGGTATCATTGCGTTTTTGCCCCTCAGGCTGAATCTGATTACTCTTATGGCGGTTTCTCCTCTTTTGGGTGCTGCTTGCTACGGAGTGCTTCCTATTGCGTATGGGCTGTATGGCATCCCCTGTACGACCGTTTCGCTTCTTGGACCTGCGCTGGGCGTGGCAATTTTGCTCAGTTTTGCCAGTTTAATAGCGACTAGGCATCGACCCGATAAAAGGCAAGATATAGAAATAGGGGATGTCGCTATTGTATTTTCCACGCTTGCGGTAAGCGTTCTATTGGTTGTCGTCTTTTTTACCAAGAACCTCGATACTGCCGGTTCGATTTTTCAGGCATTTGATAATGGACATCATCTTAATAAGATTGCTACATTTATTGCTACTGGCAATTATTCGTCAATCGGCTTCACTGAATACACCGCGTCTCTTGGGTCTGTACCCTCTCCTTATTTGGGAACAGAGGCGTTCTATCCCTCGGCTTGGCATGGCCTTGTCGCTATGTGCTGTTCTGCCGTGGGAGCAAATGTCGCTGTCGGTATTAATGCCGTTAACACCGCTTTAATTGCCGTTGTGTTCCCGCTGGGGATGACGTATTTCATTTCCTGCATTTTCAAATCTCGTCGTTTAACGCTTGTGGCGTCAGTGCTCGTTTTGGCAGTCAGTTCTTCTGTGTGGGATTTCGTTTCGTTTGGACCGTTATATCCAATGCTGTATGCCTATGCACTCGTTCCCTCTTGTATGGGCCTATTTGTCGTATGCTTTGATTGTGATGACATTTTCAGACTCATGGGCAAAATTGGCGCCATTGTATTAGCGGGGATTGCAATTGGGCTTGCACAACCCTCAGGCATTTTTTTCATGGTGATTGCTCTTGCTCCCTATCTGGTAAGTCGAATCTACTTTATAGCTAAGGATAAAGTTGACGATCGCGTTGCCCTCTTTATTGCCAGCGGAGCCGCCGCCGTTGTCTTTTTACTTTGGTTTGTCTGCTTTCGTTTGCCTGCGTTTCAGTCTATAGTTTCGTTTGACTGGCCAAAAACCGAGTCGCTGTTTCAGGCGGCTATAGATATAGCTTTCCTTTCGACCACGGATCATACGATTCAACTTGGCGTGGCATTGCTTGTTGCGGTTGGTCTAAAAGAGCTTTGGAATTCCAAGGTAAAAAGGTGGCTGGTATTTTCCTACGGTCTGGTGTGCTTTGGGTATTTTCTTTCGGTCTCTACTGAGGGTTTCCTGAAACACCTGTTCGGTGGTTTTTGGTACACTGATCCGCATAGACTTGGTGTAAATCTTGCCATCTTGGCAACCGTTATAGCTTGTTTTGGTATCAAATGTATATATCAGAAGCTTGTCCCGTTTATTGTTAAACATTGGGCGACTAAGGTCGCCAAGCGTTATGCTTTAGCCATTTTGTGTGCGTATGTTGCTTTAATTTATCTTCCCAGTTTCGAGCTAAAAGGACTGCTCACCTTTAATACAAGTTTTGGTAACTATGCAAATATCGTAAGTCAAGAAAACTGCATCGACAATTCTCATGTTCTTACGAATGAAGAGCTTGCATTTTCCCGTAAGGCACTGTCTAAAATACCTGCTTCCGCTGCTGTGATTAATGAGCCAAACGACGGTAGTGCATTTTTGGCTTCGCTTACAGGAATGAATGTGTACTATCGCAGGTTCAACCTTCCTTCTTCTGATTCTGAAACAAAAGAGAGCCAGCTCATTAGGAACCATCTTTCCGAAATCAGTTACAACTGTGATGTTCGTAGCGCCTGCGATAAACTTGGTCTTAAGTACGTTTTGATTCTGGATTTAAATGAGCAAGATAATCCACATCATTTCTGGTCGTATTTTCCCGATCAATGGGAAGGTATAGAGACCATTGATGATGAAACGCCCGGATTTAAGACAGTGTTGTCTGAGGGCAGCATGCGATTATATGAGATTGAGTAGATTCTTTATGTTTCGCGTATACTAGCCAATTGAATTTTATCAACCTCTCGCTTCTTTGTTTGTCAATCATGAAAGGCCAATTTTGAGTTCTCTTACTCCCTTAATTTCGGTGTTGGTTCCCATTTGCAATGTCGAGAAATATCTCGATAAGTGTCTTATTTCTCTGCAGAAACAGACTCTCAAGGATATTGAAATTATCTGCATTAATGATGGCTCTACGGATTCTTCGCTAGACATCATTAATAAATTCGCTTCTGAAGACCCCCGTTTCGTTGTTATCGATAAGCCAAATTCTGGCTACGGTGACTCTATGAATCGCGGTTTGGAGATTGCAAAGGGCAAGTACATCTCCATCCTCGAGTCCGATGATTTTCTTGATGCTGATGCCCTTGAATATATGCTGACCGAAGCCGAATCTCGTCAGCTAGAGGTCTTTAAATGTAATTTCTGGCTTTATTGGTCCAAGCCCGACGTTTCCCGTGGGTATCGTACGGATCTCCTATTCAAGCTTGCTACTCCTGAGATGATTGCCTTGGGTGCACATCGTCCGTTGGATTATCCTGATATTTTTTGGGCTAAAGCTTCTATTTGGTCCGCGTTGTATCTCAAGTCATTCCTTGATGAAAATGAAATTCGTTTTAATCCCACCCCTGGCGCTTCTTATCAGGATTTAGGTTTTACCTTCAAAGTTTTTTCGTGCGCGCATCGCGTTGCCTATTCAGGACGTGCGTTTCTACACTATCGCCAAGATAATGAAAAGTCTTCTGTTAATTCTCCGGGTAAGGTTTATTGCGTTTGCGACGAGCATGATGAGATCTCTCGGTTTATTGATGAGAAGCGTCCCGATTTAAAGGCGACGCTTGGGCCCGTACGAGCACACACAAAGTTCCTCAATTACCGCTGGAATTATGATCGTCTTGGCGATGAGCTTAAGCCTGAGTTCCTTGAGCGTTTTTCAACTGAAATGCGTCAGGAAATCGAATCGGGTTATATTGATCGACGTTATTTTGATCGATCCATTTATTGTGATCCCGCCGGCGAGGGCTTTCTATACTTTGAACCGTGGGAGATTGACGAGATTGATTGGATTGCCAACGATCCCACTTACTACGCTGCACATCGTGCCTGCGAGCATAGTTCGGGCAAACTGGAGACACTCAAGACATATTGGAATGCTGGTGGCTTAAGCTATGTCTATCGTGCGCTCCGCGGAAAGCACTAACTGCGTTCCTTTGCCTACTTCTATAATTAATAAAGCTATTAAAGGTTCCATGATGGTGCTATCATCATGGAACCTTTAAATATCAATTGTTTGAAATAAAAGTCGCGCAGGATCGAAGCTTTTTCTGGATTGGCTTAATGATGAGTGGGTCCACGACCGACGCTACCACTAATGCCAATCCGTAGGCCACGGCTGTTGCTAAAATCCAAGTCGCTAGCCTAAGAGGCCATGCGAGTGCCGCATACCCACCGTTTAATGCTCCAGCATAGATAACATTAGTTGCGAATTCTATCGTTGCGTATTGTAGGAGATAGATTGAATAGGACCTTTTTGCGACCCATTCGATTGCCTTCGAAAGCGATTGTGATTGAAGTTTGATTCCATCAAATGCAACGAATATAGCCACGGTCACAATCATCCAGTTGAAGCTTGGGTCAGATCTTTCAAGTCCAAAATATGCGCTCACAATATCGATGATAAAGAATGAGATGCCTGCTGTTTTGATAAACCAAGCTTCTTGCCTATTCAATAACGGGTTAACACGCTTGACGAAATATCCCATGCAAAAGAATGTGAAATACGTTCCTCCGAGAAGCGATTGCGGAATAATGCGTTGAAGCATGCTTATGGCCGCCGCAAAAGTGACATGCTGAGAGTTGATGAGCAAAGAGTTTGCAGCGGATGACAGCCCACCCCATGCATAGATTCCTAAGGTCACAAACAGGGCAATTTTGCAGGTACGATCATCGAGGGCGTCGAACATTTTGGACAGTACCGGTGCTACTAAAATGAACGGAATGAGTGCCGGGACAAACCACCAGCCGCCTTGAACAAGGCTGCTGGTGTATCGGATGTAGTTGGTATCTTGAAGCTGGCCAGTCGCCGCTTTGTAAGCGTACAAAAGCGTTGCATAGATAAAGAAAGATGGGAAGAAGTAGCGATAGGGCTTTCCCGAAGAGGTAATCCTTGTAACTCTTCTTTAATGGCTTCAGTGCGAAATAGCCCGACAGACAGAAGAATATCGGGTCACAGATAATCGCAGCCGTGCTAGCTATTGCGCTAGCGTTGATATTTCGAAAACTGCCAAGTTGCGGTGCGATGTGAACTACAACAACTAGAAACATTGAGAGGGCTCTTAGAAGATCCCAGTTTGTAAGACGCTTGCTTGTGCTCATTAGAGTTTACTCACCTTTTGAATTGCGCGTTTTGTATACCTGAAGCTCCCATTGTTTCTTTTCTACCTTGGCGACCGAGTCGAGGATGAAGCCCGTCGCCAGACTGAGGCCGCACAGGAACATGAAGCATGCGGCGAGCATGGCAGTAGGGAAGCGGGGAACCAACCCAGTGCGGAAGTACTCAACAATGATGGGGATGCCGAGCGCGAGGCCGATAACGGCGAAGAGCAGCGCGATGAGGCTGAAGAACTTGAGCGGGCGGTAGTCCTTGAAGAGCGTGCCGATCATGGCGATGACCTTGATGCCGTCGCCGACCGTGTCGAGCTTAGACTCCGATCCCGCGGGGCGGTCCCTGTACTCCACTGGGACGTCCTTGATGCGCCAGCGGTGGTCGACGGCGTGGATGGAGAGCTCGGTCTCGATCTGGAAGCCCTCGCTCAGAACGGGGAACGTCTTGACGAACGGCTGGCTCATGGCGCGGTAGCCCGTCATGACGTCCTCAAAGCTGTAGCCGTAGATCCACTTGATCATAGAGCGGACCAGGTCGTTGCCGAATCCGTGGAAGGCGCGCTTGTTCTCCTCGGCGTAGGTGCCGTTGGACAGGCGATCGCCCACGGTCATGTCCGCCTCGCCCGCGATGACAGGGTCGCAGAGCGCGCGGGCCGATTCGGCGGGGTAGGTGTCGTCGCCGTCGACCATGAGGTAGCAGGCAGCGTCGATGTCGCGGAACATCTGGCGGCAGACGTTGCCCTTGCCCTGGCGCGGCTCGAGGCGCACGGTGGCGCCATGCTCGCGCGCGATTCGGGACGTGCCGTCGGTCGAGTTGTTGTCGTAGACGTAGACCGTGGCCCCGGGGAGTTCGCGGTGGAAGTCGTCGATGACCTTGCCGATGGTGACGGCCTCGTTGTAGCAGGGAATGATGACCGCTGTGTCTGTATAGTCCAAGATGAATGCCCCCATAAGTTATTAGCAGGTTGCTAGTATACCTGTCGGCTGGTGCCTGTAATTGCTATGGGGTACTTTTCCAGATTTGGATCGCTGAGTTAGTTGCCGCGTTTGAAGGCTATACTTTCCACTGTTATGTATTACGAGACAAGGAGTTGGTCCGTGACTGACAGCGTAGATAGTCAGAAAGCGGTGGCTAAGCCGGCCTCTCACGCTAAAAATGATTTCGAAAAAGACAAATACATCCTGAGGCAGCTTGTCACTAAGGATTTTAAGATTAAGTATCGTCGCAGCGTTTTGGGTGTTGCGTGGTCGGTGCTCAATCCGCTTCTTATGATGGTCGTCATGTCCATTGTGTTTTCGACCATTTTTGGTCAGAGCCGCAATGGCTCCATTACGCCTGAGATGTATCCGCTGTACCTAATCGTCGGTAACATTACGTTCTCGGTTATGTCCGAGTCGACGAACCAGGCGCTCATGTCCATCATCGCGGCGTCGTCCTTGCTTAAAAAGGTTAAGGTGCACCGCTGGGTGTTCCCGGTTCAGAAGGTGCTATTCTCGCTCGTTAACTTTGCCTTCTCTCTGGTTGCCGTCGCGCTGGTTATGCTGTGGTTCCATGTTCTTCCTACCTGGCATTTAATCTTGCTGCCGGTTTGCCTGTTTTTGCTTATGTGCTTTTGCATGGGCTTGGGCATGATGCTCTCGGCGCTTGCCGTATTCTTCCGCGATGTTATGCACCTGTGGACCGTCGTTATCACCGCATGGATGTACCTGACGCCAATCTTCTGGACCACCGATTACATTAGCCAGATGGCCCATTGGATTCAGGTGCTGGTTGTTGTGAATCCCATGTACAACTACCTGCAGTTCATGCGCGATATCTTCCTGTTTAACACGACGCCCTCCATGCTTACGCTCGGACTTTGCGTTATCTGGTCAGTTATCGCTTTGGTTATCGGTTACGCCGTGTTCCATAAGACCGAGCACAAGTTTATTCTCTACATTTAAGGAGCGCTGTAATGACTGAATCTGCTATTGATTACAGCAAGCAGCCCCTTGCTGTTGAGGTTAAAGACGTCACCATGATCTTCAATATGGCGTCTGAGTCTTTAACGAACCTTAAGGAATACTTTATTAAGCTTGCTAAGCACGAGCTCTTCTTTGAGGAGTTCCGCGCGCTTAAGCACATCTCTTTTGAAGTTCACCGCGGCGAGGTTGTCGGTCTGGTTGGTACTAACGGTTCTGGCAAGTCTACGATGCTTAAGATCATCGCTGGCGTTCTGGAGCCCAGTGAGGGCGAGGTTAAGGTTCACGGCAACATCGCCCCGCTCATCGAGCTGGGCGCCGGCTTTGATCCCGAGCTTACAGCACGCGAGAATATCTACCTTAACGGCGCACTGCTCGGTTATACCAAGGAATTTATCGATGCGAGCTTTGACGATATTATCGAGTTCGCTGAGCTTAAAGACTTTGTCGACATGCCGCTTAAGAATTTCTCGTCGGGCATGGTCGCGCGCATCGCCTTTGCTATCGCCACCATTACCGAGCCCGATATCCTTATTGTTGATGAGACGCTTTCTGTTGGCGATGTGTTCTTCCAGCAGAAGTGTGAGCGTCGCATTCAGCATTTTATTGAGAGCGGCGACGTTACGGTACTGTTTGTTTCTCATTCCATGGAGCAGGTTGAACGCATTTGCCAGCGAGCGGTTTGGATCGAGAAGGGCGACCTGCGCATGGATGGTCCTGTCGATGAGGTATGCAAGGCGTACCACGACCAGTTTAAGTAGGGTATAATTTATGCGTTGTGCAAACACGCTTTTGGCGTATTTGCATGACTCTACGCTCCATTAGCTCAGTTGGATAGAGCAGGGGACTTCTAATCCCAAGGTCGACGGTTCGAATCCGCCATGGAGCACCTGTATTTATCGAGCCGTCAAATCGACGGCTCTTCTTTTATGGAGTAGCTGATGGGCACATTTTCGTCTGTTCGGATTGAGGCCAATTCCGATCTTCTGGAGAACGGTTTATCGGGTGCGGACGATCGCCATTCCTTAAAACGAGTACTTACGTACGGAACGTTTGATTTGCTTCATTATGGTCACATTCGCCTTCTTCAGCAGGCATCTAAGCTCGGCGACTATCTCATCGTTGGGCTCTCAACCGATGAATTCAATGCTCTAAAAGGGAAAAAGAGCTTCTATTCCTATGATGTGCGGCGTGAGATGCTTGAAGCGCTGCGTTATGTTGACTTGGTAATTCCGGAAGACAATTGGGATCAAAAGCCTCGAGACATAAAGATGTATCACGCTGATGTTGTGTGCATGGGAGGCGATTGGGCTGGCGACCCTCGCTTTGAATCATTGAAAGATATTTGCGATGTTGTCTACTTGAATCGAACTCCTGGTATTTCGACTACTGAGGTAAAGGGCAGGCTTGCTCAATAAAATTGCCCCGTGTATTGCATGGTAAGCACGGGGCAATTTTTAACCATTAATCAAGCAGGCGTTTCATGGCAAGATTTGAGGACCCACTTTCCAGCTCGTTATGATTGACGTGTTGGAAGTGACTGTTAATGTCATTTGGAAGCTCGTAGATATCCCCATAGCGGCTCCAGAGGAATAAATCGGGGTTATTCGGCTCCTCGAGTTGTGTGCCCTCAAACGCTACAGCTTTAGTGGGGAAGAGGTCTGCAATGGGGTAGACCCATTGTTTCTGTTTTCCATCATCAAGGTTGTCGATAGCCCACATGATGCCCTTGGCATGCTCCTTATCGCATATGATTCCGGCCGCTTTGGACTTTTCGAGGCATCGATCGTAATGCTTCTGAATCAGGCTATTGTTCTCGCCCGAGTAATAAGGCTCGCCATGCCAGAATGTCAGCGCTCTGTCTGACTCCATTTCTTCGACCATTTGAACACGGAGTTTTCGCTGCTCTTCGGCGAATTTGTTGTCAGTTGAAGGAGCCCAGTCATAAATGAACAAATCCAGAAAACAGGGTATGTTTTCGTCGTTGTAAAGAAATCTAACTTGTCGACAGTGGACAAAACGGTCGTAAACAATTGATATTTTATATCGGTTGTCGTCTTCAACGATGTCGCATAGCTTTTCTAGATCATCGCGCATGATTCCAAGGTCGGTATCATCGTCCCAGGGAATGAATCCTTGATGCCTAATGGCTCCGATAAGTGTTCCGAAGTTAATCCAATAATTGATGTCGTTCTCTTTGCAGAGAGTGTCGAATTCCCCCAACAGTTTTCCGCATCCAAGCTGCAAAAGCCTTAATCCGCCAGTTGCTTTTGGGAGCTCTTTAAAGAAACGCTCCTTTGCTTCCTGGATAGTTTCTTCTGGTCGCTTGTACTCTTCCCACGCAAACATTTTCATGTGCTCATCATGGGCATCGAGGTTCTGAGCAATCGACTCAATAATTGGAATTGCCATATTGTCGAACTTGTAGTTGATGTTCATGTTGATGCCGTTATCGGCGACTTCAATGCGATGATAAATTCTATCTAGCTCTTCATGCAGCCTGTTTATATCGTCATGCATGGCGTGAAGCGACCTAGATGATGCTGGTAGAAGTTGTTTAATTTTGTTGAGCATTCAATACTTCTTTCTGTTTATTTAGCATTACAAGCAATCAAATCCATTCTTTTGCAAATTCTAGTTGGTTAAGAATGAATGACTGGAATGATTGCTTTAAACATCATTTACATTTTATCAATTTGAGGCGAATGTACATTTTACCCTTGGAAATAGACCGGCGGAAGCGTAACCACTTCGCCGGCCTATTGATTCATTTAGTAGGGACTGTGAATCGCTCGTCTCTTACGCCTCCGTGGGCTCCACGCCCAGCTCGTTGCGGACGAGCTCGAAGGCGGCGGCGATGGCCTTGTCCATGTCGTAGTACTTGTAGCCGCCCAGGCGACCGGCGAAGATCACGTCGCCCTCCTGCGCCGCCAGCTCCTCGTACTGCTTGTAGAGGGCCTCGTTCTTGGCGTCGTTGATGGGGTAGTAGGGCTCGTCGCCAGGCTTCCAGTCCGCCGGGTACTCGCGCGTGATGACGGTCTTGTCCTGCGTGCCGAACTCAAAGTGCTTGTGCTCGATGATGCGCGTGTAGGGGATCTCGCGCTCGGTGTAGTTGACCACGGCCACGCCCTGGTGGTCCTGCTCGTCGAGCGTCTCGGTCTCAAAGCGTAGGCTGCGGTATTCCAGCGTGCCCAGCTTAAAGTCGTAGAATGCGTCGATGGGGCCGCAGTAGATCGTCTTGGCGGCGATGTCGGGCTCGGCGGCGAGCAAATCCTTGTACTCCACGTCGCAGCGGACCTCGATGCCCTCGAGCATGTTGGCGACCATCTTGGTGTAGCCGCCCATGGGAATGCCCTGGTAGCGATCGTTGAAGTAGTTGTTGTCGTAGGTAAAGCGGCAGGGGAGGCGCTTGATGATGCTCGCGGGCAGGTCCTTGCAGTCGCGGCCCCACTGCTTCTCGGTGTAGCCCTTCACGAGCGTCTCGAAGATGTCGCGGCCCACGAGGGACAGGGCCTGCTCCTCCAGGTTTGCCGGCTCGCCGATGTTCTCGGCGGCCACCTGCTCGGCGATCTTAGCCTTGGCATCTGCCGGCGTGACGACGCCCGGCCACATCTTGGCGAAGGTGTTCATGTTGAAGGGCATGTTGTACATGTTGCCGTGGAAGTTGGCGACCGGCGAGTTGACGTAGTTGTTGAACTCGGCGAAGCGGTTGACGTAGTCCCAGACGTCCTTCATGGAAGTGTGGAAGATATGCGCGCCGTAGCGGTGGACCTGGATGCCCTCGACGTCTTCGGTATAGATGTTGCCGGCGATGTGGTCGCGGCGATCGATGACCAGGACCGACTTGCCGGCGCGCTTGGCGGCATTGGCAAAGACGGCGCCCGATAGACCGGCGCCGACGACAAGATAATCGTACTGGGACATGGTTATGCTCCTTTGTATGTCGATTGAACAGTTGCTTCAGTTTTGGGGCAAACGATACTGGCGTATTTGTTCCAATAGTTAGTGTAGCAGACGCTTCCTCAGCAGCTCTAACGCATGTGCGTAGCCCTGGCTTCTAGATGATTTAATGGACTCGATGATCCGCCTTCAGGCACTCGGGCAAGACGCTTGTAACTGCATTCATCGCTTGTGGCTTGAGATACTGCTCGTTGAGCTTTGCCTTTTTGTAGGCATAGCGAGTGTCTGCCGAGTATTTGATCAGCACGTCGGTAAAGAATCGCTCCCAGCTCAGATAGTCACGGCTTTCGATGTAGCTCGATGGGTCCTCGAGAATCATAGGAATGTCGTTGCTGGGGATGAGGCCGGATTGCAGAAGCGTCCACTCGAATGATTCGGGGAGGAACAAGCGTACGTTCTTGTAAACGCGCTGTCCGAGCACCTTTTCGATGTAGGGACCAAATGCTGCTCCGTCTCCAATAGCAAGGATGTTTTGCTCGGGACATTCGTGAATCGTACGTTTTAGATTTGCAACGCCGGTGGCGGTATAGCAGGGGATCCCGAGTCGGTTGCAAAGAGCGTCGTAGAATTGATAGCCAGATTTGCTATCCTCAACAACTACGGCGTCGGGTGCCTCGAATCCAACATTTAGGTCCTGGTAAAGCATGTTTGCTGTGTGGCTGTATATCGGTTTTGTTACCGAGTAGAAGCGTTTATCGCTCTTTCGACCATTGATTGTTTTACTCGTGGTGTTTACCAGCTTTAGGATTTCGTCGACACTGTAGGGGAGCTCGCTGGCGTCTCGACGAGATATCAGAACAAAATAGTTGGACGACCCGTTAACGGCTTTTGCGAAGTCTTTTGAGTAGATAAATTCGTTGCCCTCATCTAAAAAGATTATTGAGTCCTCGATAATCGAAAGCTCGCGCTTCCAACGTCTGCCGGAAAGCGTTTCGCAGGGCACGTCGCAGCTGAGTGTAACGCCGCTTTCCGGTCCTCGGTCGTTGTAGTCGCGAATCATCGAGATAAGCGTCGTTTTGCCCGTGCCGCTGTTGCCGCGAATGAAGGAAATGTTGCGTTTAAAGGTGAGTGTGTATTTGACCTTTGCACGCTCTACGACAACGGTATGCGTTCCCTTCATTACTCATCAACATCCAAAAAGTCATTCGTGGCGCCAACAAACTCCTGCATGTTTCTGACGATGCGGTTATCGTTTTCAATGCGGATTTCAAAATTCTTCCAGGGGAACTTCATGATGTGGTAAAGGGTCACCAGCACATCCTGCTCTTTGCCGATCTTGAGTAGCCAGCGGGCACAGTTGTCTCCGCAGGTAGATGCGTTGAACACCATATTTGGGAGATTGCGTACTAACAGCAGCGTCTTGACGCCGCCGGACAGTTCGAGTGGGGTGATTGAGCCCAGCTGCTTGCTTACGATGTTGTGGGGGCCGATGAGCTCTGATCCGTCCACGCTTTTAATAATCTGTGCGGCCATAGGATCTTCGAACCATGAGTCCAAGTATGAGTTCCTAAAATAGGTTTCGGTATCGTAGATAGAATCGGGGTAATCCCCCAGATGGATGCTTAACATGCGCGTCTCCAGACGTTGTGTGACTGCAACGATTATATGCTAGTAATAAAGTGCCGCCAGTAGCGAGGTTGCTGCTGGCGGCACTGGCTATATTAGCGTGCGAATCGGCGTTGATGGATTTGCTCGCGAAGCTACTTTTCGAGACGCTCTTTCAGCAGCTCCAACGCGTGGGCGTAGCCCATCAGGCCTTCGCCGGTGATGGTGGCGAAGCAGGCCAGGCGGGCGTAGCTTACCTGGCGGAAGTCCTCGCGGGTCTCGACGGCGCTTATGTGGACCTCCACAGCCGGGATGGCGACGGCCTTGAGGGCGTCGAGGATCGCGACGCTCGTGTGCGTGTAAGCCGCCGGGTTGATGACGATGCCGTCGACCTTCCCGTAAGCCTCCTGAATCTTGTCGACGATGCTGCCCTCGTGGTTGGACTGGAAGACCTCGACCTCGTCGAAGCCCTGTGCGGCGCCCGCTTCCTGGCAGATCTGCACTAAACGGTCGTAGTTGTCGCTGCCATAGATGCCCGGCTCGCGAATGCCGAGCATGTTGAGGTTGGGGCCGTTGATGACGAGTGCTTTCATGGTTGCTTCCTTTGCGATTGGAAAACCACCACAAAGTTGCCTGTCCCCTTTGTGGTGGTTTTGGTTAGAGAGCGGGTGGGAGGGTGTCGAGGAGGGCTTGGGCGGTGTTGGCGGCGCAGTCGCGTGAGTCGATGATGTAGTCGGCCCAGGCGCGGTAGTGTGGCATACGCTGCTCGGCCAGCTTATCGATGCCGTCGCGTGCGGTGATGGGGCGGCCCTTGTGTGCGAGCTCATCGAGCTTACGGTTGAGCATCACGATCTGGCTGTTCTGGTGCAGCAGCGGGTAGTTCTCGTCGCGCGTTACCACGCCGCCGCCGGTGGAGAGCACCAGGCCGCTGCGCTTGGAGATGTCGGCCAGCGCCGCCGTCTCCTGCTCGCGGAAGGCTGCCTCGCCGCGTTCGACGATAAAGTCGGCGCAGGGCATGCCAAGGCGTTCCTCGAGGGTGCGATCGAGGTCGATATGCTCGCGTCCCGTGAGCAGGGCAATCTGCTCACCCACGCGGGTCTTGCCCGAGCCCGGCATGCCGATCAGCGCGATGTTCTGTTCGCGGTGGGACAGGTGCTCCGTTACGTCCAGGATGCGCTCGCGCGGGGTGACCTTGCCGGTATAGCGCTCGACGGCCTGTGCCGCTTGGGCCACGAGCATCAGCAGGCCGCCGATGCAGGGGATGCCGCGGCGCTCGGCCTCGAGCATCAGACCCGTACGGGCGGGGTTGTAGACGATGTCGATGACGCCCTCGAGCGCATCGAGTCCTTCGAGTGTGCAGGGAGCGCCGGGGCAGTGGGGGAACATGCCGGCGGGCGTGCAGTTGACGAGCAGCGCGGCATCGGACTGCTGCGCGATGTTGTCGTAATTGACCTCGCTCGTGCGACCCACGGGTACGACGATGGCGCCCAGGTCGTCGAGCACCATGCTGGCCGTGGTGCCGGCACCGCCGGTGGCGCCGAGCACGAGGGCCTTCTTACCGGCAACCTCTACGCCTAGCTCCTCGACCAGGCATTGGAAGCCAAAGTAGTCGGTGTTGTCGCCGCGCAGGCGGCCGTCGGGCAGGCGCGTGATGGTGTTGACGTTGCCCATGCGCTCGGCGAGCGGACTCAACTCGTCCAGGTATTCCATGACGGCGCGCTTGTAGGGGATGGTCACGTTGGTGCCCTCCCATTCGTCACCCGTCATAAAAGCCTGGAGGTCCTCGGGCTCGCGCTCAAATCGTACGTACTCGAGCCCCGCGAGCTCCTTGTAGATGGTCGGGGTGTAGCTGTGGCCCAGCACGCGGCCCAGCACGCCGTAGGGGCGGGTTGCGGCGACATCGGTCATCTAGAGCACCTCCGTGTAACTGCCAAAGAAGGTGAAGCTCTCGCACACGTCGTCGATGGAATCGAGCAGGTCATCGAGGGCCTTGCTGCCAAAGGGGCAGTCCAGGTCAAAGTAGAACATAAACTCAAAGTCGTGCCCGGGGATGGGGCGGCTCTCGAGCTTGATGAGGTTGATATTGAGCGCGTAGAAGCGCTCGAGTACGCGATAGAGTGCGCCCGGCTCGTTGGCCGTGGTAATCATGAGCGAGGTGCGGTTGGCGCCGGGGTAGACGCGTGGCTCGCGGGTGATGACGACAAAGCGCGTGTAGTTGTTGTCCGAGTCCTGGATGTTGGGCTCCAGTACCTCCAAGCCGTAGAGTGCGGCGCAGCTGCGCGATGCGATCGCGGCAACATCGGTGCGTTCGGAGCTGGCGACCATCTCGGCCGACATGGCCGTGTTGGGGTACTTGGTGGCGTGCAGGTCGTGCGCCTCGATAAAGCCGGCGCATTGGGCAATGGCCTGGCCGTGGCTGTAGACCTCGTGCACGTCCGCAAGCTTGGCGCCGGGCTTGACGAGCAAGTTGTGGTCGATTTTGAGGCGAAGCGAGCGCACGATGTGGAAGTCGAACTGGGCGAGCAGGTCGTAGACGGCGTTGACTGAGCCGGCGGTGGAGTTCTCGATGGGCAGCACGCCAAACTCGCAGAAGCCGTCGCGCACGGCGCGCATAACGCCCTCGAAGGTCTCGAAGAACGCAATGTCGGGCACGTCGAAGAGCCTGCACGCGGCAATTTGGCTATAGGCGCCCTCGACGCCCTGGCAGGCGACGCTAGCCGTCTGGGGGAAAGGCGTGTCAAAGGCTGCAGCCGTGGCGTGGGCCTTTTGTGAGACGGTGATGCCCTTGAGCTCGTTGATGTAGCGCTGTTGCTCGGCCTTGCTCATGCTCATGAGGAGGCGGAACAGGGTGATGGCTTGAGCCTCGTAGCGCTCGGGCACGCGGCTGGCGAGATTGTTGAGCTTGGAGCGCTCACGGGCGGGGTCGAAGACGGCCTTGCCCATCTCGATTTTAGACTTGGCGACCTCGGTGGCAATGTCCATGCGCTCGACAAAACTGTTGAGGAGCGTGGTGTCGATGCCATCGATGGCCTGGCGGATGTCAGCAAGGTCCATGGAGACCCCTTTCACGTGTCGGGGGATGTTGAGGGGTGGGTAGTTAGCGCTGGGCGGCGTCTTCGAGGAGGGCGTCCCAGATGGCAAGGGCGGCGGCTGCCTCGGCTACGGGGACGGCTCGGGGGACGATGCAGGGATCGTGGCGGCCGTGGACCGAGAGCTCGGCATTTTCCATAGCGTCCATGTCCACCGTCTGCTGCTCGCGGCCAATTGAGGGCGTCGGCTTTACGGCCATGCGCCACATGACGGGCGCGCCGGTCGAAATACCGCCCAGGATGCCGCCGGCGTTGTTGGACTCGACCTCGATCTCGCCGGTCTCGGCATCGATGCGATACGGATCGTTGTTCTCGCTGCCACGCATGGCGGCCACGGCAAAGCCCATGCCAAACTCCACGCCCTTTACGGCGGGAATGCCAAACGCGATTTGCGCGATGCGGTTCTCGATGCCATCGAACATGGGGTCGCCGATGCCCGCAGGAAGCCCGTAAATGCCGCACTCCACGATGCCGCCGATGCTGTCGAGTTCGTCGCGCGCGGCTAGGATTTCCTCGTGCATGCGGCCGGCGGCGGCGGCGTCAATGCACGGCAGATCGTTCGTAAGGATCGCCTTGCGGTCGGCCTCGCGATAGACCATGTCGTCCATCGGCAGGTCGGAGATGCCGCCGATCTGCGCTACATGCGCCATCACTTTAATGCCGCGGGCCTCGAGTGCCTGCAGCGCAATGCCGCCGGCGATGCACAGGGGTGCCGTTAGGCGGCCGGAGAAGTGTCCGCCGCCGGCGACATCGTGCATGTTGTGATACTTCACGCGCGCAGGGAAGTCCGCATGTCCGGGGCGGGGCTTGCGGCGCAGTTCGGAGTAATCCTTGGAGCGCGTGTTGGTGTTCTCGATAATCGCGGCGATGGGCGCGCCGGTGGTATGTCCATCGACCACACCGGCGATGATGTGGGCGGCGTCGGCCTCGCGGCGTTTGGTCGCGGTCTCGTCGCGACCGGGGGCACGACGGTCAAGGAAGGCCTGCAGCTGCTCCTGGTCAACAGCGATGCCCGCCGGAATGCCATCGAGGGAGCAGCCGATGGCGGGGGAGTGCGACTGGCCGAAGATGCTTACGTGCAAGACGTTGCCAAAGGTCGAGGACATGCTATTCCTCCTCGAGTGTGACCTTGCCGCCCAGCAGGCGGTAGTGGTCGAAGAAATCGGGATAGGACTTGTTGACGGCCTCGGCGCCGTGGATCACGACCTCGCCGGTGGCGCGGCTCGCGGCGATAGCGGCCATCATGGCGATGCGATGGTCGTTGTGCGAATCGACCTCGCCGCCGGTGAAGGCATCGACACCCTTGATGATGAGGTCATCGCCGGCAATGCGCACCTGCGCGCCCAGCGCGGTGAGCTCGCGGGTGGTGGTGACCAGACGGTCGGATTCCTTGATGCGCAGACGGGCGCAATCGCGAATAAAGGTGCGGCCCTGTGCCAACGAGGCCACGGCCGAGATGACGGGCACCAGGTCCGGAATGTCGTGGGCACTCATCTCAAAGCCGGCGAGCTTGTCGGACTGCACGGTGGCGGCGTTGGTGGAGCGCACGATGCGGGCGCCAAAGCGCGAAAGCGCGGCAAGCACGTTACGGTCGCCCTGTGCGGAGCTTAGCGACACGCCCTCGACGGTGATGGGGTCGGTGCCGATGGCACCGGCGCACAGCCAAAAGGCGGCGTTGGACCAGTCGCCCTCGACGGCTACGCTGCCGGGCGTGCGGTACGAGCCACTGCTCACGCGGAAGTTCGTGACCTCGAGCTGGCCGTCCGTGGCCGGAATGCGCTCGACGTTGACCTCGACGCCAAAGGCCTTCATGGCCTGGATCGTCAGGTTGATGTAGGGGCGGCTTTCGATAAGGCCGCATACCTGCACGCAGGAGGGCTGGGCCAGCAGCGGGGCTGCCAGCAGCAGGCCGGAGATATACTGCGAGCTCACGTTGCCCGGAAGCACAAAAGTGCCCGGGCGCATGCGTCCGCTCGTCTTGAGCGGAAAACCGCCCAGACCCTGCAGGTCGCAGCCGGCGGCGATGATCTCGTCCGAGAGCGGGGAGAGTGGGCGGGCGCCCAAGCGTCCCTGACCCACAAAAGTTGCTTCTGCGCCCAGCGCGCAGGCGACGGGCAACATAAAGCGGAGCGTGGAGCCGCTTTCACCGCAGTCAAGCGTGCCGCCGGCAAGGGCCTTGAGCAGGCCAAACTCAACACTCTTCATGGTGGGGTGGACCTGGAAGCCGTCCTCGACGGTCTCGATGCGAGCACCCAGTGCCGTAAGGCAGCGCACCGTGGCCTCGATGTCGGCGCAGGTGGTGTTGCAGGTGACGTGCGTCTCGCCGTTGGCAAGCGCAGCGCAGATGATCAGGCGATGCGCCATCGACTTGGATGCGATGGCGGGAACGGTGCCCTTGAGCGGGGACGGGGTGATGCGGGCTAGCATGCGGATGCGTCTCCCTTCTGGCCGAGGCCCTCGGCAATGAGTTCGTGGAAAGTGGAAAGCGGTGTGCGGTCGATGCTGCAGCGGCCAATGCCGTGCGGAATCACCAGGTCGATGGTGTCGCCCGCGCGCTTCTTGTCGTGGAGCGCCTCGGCAAAGACGGTATCGGCATCTAGGTCACAGCGGGTCGTGAGGCCATGACGGGCGCAGAGTTCCTCAATACGACCGGGCAGTGCGGCATCGCAGACGCCGTGCAGGGCCGCGGCGCGCGTGATGATGCCCATGCCGATCGACACGCAGTTGCCGTGTCCCAGCTCAAAGTGCTCGCAGGCCTCGACGGCGTGTCCGGCGCTGTGTCCAAAGTTGAGGAGCTTGCGCTGGTTGGTTTCGCGCTCGTCGGCGACGACCACGGCGCGCTTGATGTCGATATTGCGGGCGATGATGAGCGCTACGCGGGCCACATCGCGGTTGAGCAGCTCCAGCGTGAGCGGAGTCTTCTCCAGCTCGGCGAAAAGCTCCGGGTCGGCGATCACGGCGTGCTTGATGACCTCGCCGCAGCCATCGGCGAACTGCTCGGGCGTGAGGGTGGCCAGGCACCCCACGTCGGCGATAACCACGCTCGGCTGCCAAAAGGCGCCGGCCAGGTTCTTGCCGGCAGCCAGATCGATGGCGGTCTTGCCGCCCACCGACGAATCCACCATGGCGAGCAGGCTCGTCGGGATCTGCACAAACTTGCAGCCGCGCATGTAGGTGGCGGCCACAAAGCCCGCCACGTCGCCCACGACGCCGCCGCCGAGTGCCACGATCACGTCGGAGCGCGAAAGCTCGTGCTCGGCCACAAACTCCAAAATGGCAACGTAGGTCTCGGCGCGTTTATGGGCCTCGCCGGCCTCGAAGGTGCAGATGCTCACCTCGTAGCCTGACGCCTCCAGGCTCTGCTTAACGGGCATCTGGTAGAGTGGGCCCACGTTGGTGTCCGTAACGATGACGGCCTTGGTGCCGCCGGCAGTGGCGCGCACGAGCGGTCCCGCCTGCTCCAGCAAAAACGTGCCCACATGCACCTGGTAGGGGCGTGCGGTGTCGATATCGATGGTAATCGCCATAAGCTTCGGTCCTTTCGACCTGGCGTGATGGGTGGTCTAGTGGGAGGCCTCGTCGTCGAGTGCGCGCTTAATGCGGTCGCCCTCGGCAAGGAGGTTCTCCAGATAGCGCTGGTCGCGGTCCTTGAGCGCGCGGCTGTAGGCGCCGAGCGATTCGATCAGATGGTCGATCTCGAAGGCGAGCGCGTCGGCGTCGTCGATCATGAGCTCGGACCACATCTGCGGATTGAGGTGCGCCACGCGGGTGAGGTCGCGGTAGCTGCCGGCCGAAAAGCCGTGGTGGACCTGAGCGGTCGGGCTCTTAACATAGGCGTTGGAGACGACGTGCGCGAGCTGGCTCGTAAAGGCGATGACGCGGTCGTGCTCGGCGGCGCTGGTCACGCTGAACTTGCCAAAGCCCAAGGGGCGTACCATCTCGCGCACCTGGCCCAAAAGCTCCAGTTTGAGCGCATCGTCCACCGCGGGCGGTACGAGCACGAGCGGGGCGCCCTGGAACAGGTCGGCGCGGGAGTGCGCATAGCCCGAGTACTGCGTGCCCGCCATGGGGTGCGCGCCCACAAAGTAAAAGCCGTGCTCGCGGGCAAGCTCAAAGGCGCGCTCGCACACGATGCCCTTGACGCCCACCGTGTCGATCACCACGGGGCCCATGATGGCCTCGGTGTCGGTGGCGTCGGCGAGCGCCTGGGCGTGCGCCTCGAGCCACTCGATGCATGCCTCGGGATAGCAGGCAAGGACGATGATGTCGCATTCGCCGAGCGTCTTGTCGTTAAGCTCTCCGGCGACAGTGCCCATGCTGGCGGCCGTCATGACATCGTCATCGGGGTCCCAGGCCAGCACGCGGACGCCCGCCTGCGCATAGCCGCGGGCAAAGCTGCCGCCGATGAGGCCCAGGCCGACGATGCC
>UQNH01000008.1:0-43768 GCA_900542365.1 uncultured Collinsella sp.
TCGACCGCCGCTTCGCGTGCCTTCTCGGCAACAAACGCCGCAGCCGAGGTATCGAGCTGCACCGTCGCGTGCGTGCGTGCGGGTGCGGCGACCTCGCCGGCGTGCATTACGATAACGCCGCAGGTGCTCGTCTTAACGAACTCAACCATCTTGGGATCGGTGAAGCCCGTCACGTCGTTGACAATCGAAGCACCGCAGCGCACTGCCGCCTTGGCAACCGCCACATGACGCGTATCGATCGAGACGATGGCACCCTCTTTGGCGAGCGCGCGCACGACGGGCAGCACGCGACGCGCCTCCTCGTCGGGGTTGACCGGGGTAAAGCCGGGACGCGTGGACTCGCCGCCCACGTCGATGATGTCGGCGCCGGCATCGAGCATCGCCAGGCCGTACTCGATAGCGGCATCCTGGTCAAAGTGCTCACCGCCGTCGCTAATCGAATCGGGCGTCACGTTGAGGACGCCCATGATACGCGGACGGTCAAAGCTGAGCTCGTACTTTCCGCACCGCCATGTCTTGCTGTCGTTCGCCATGAACATCCTCCTAAAATGCCCACGCCGCCGCGCTCGGGCGCTGACGGCGGGGTCGCTTTGCAATCAGTCTTTCTATTGTATCCGCGCGCGCGGGCTAGAACGCAAACGCGGCCGCGATGTCGCAAGAAATCAGCAGGTCGGCATTTGCATCCTGATCGGTGGGCGCCAAATTGCAAATGGCCAACGCATCGCCAGTAAAGTAACGCGTGAGGCCCGCCGCCGGATACACCACGAGCGAGGTCCCGCCCACGACGAGGGCGTCGGATGCGGCGATAGCAGCAACGGCGCCGGTAAGCACACGCTCATCGAGCGGTTCTTCGTAGAGCACCACATCGGGCTTGATGTAACCGCCGCACGTAGGGCACACGGGCACACCCGCGGCATCCTCGTGCTCGCGCGCGCAAATCCATTCGGCGCTGTAGACCGCGCCGCACGTCTGGCAGATATTGCGGCGGACCGAGCCATGCAGCTCAAACACGTGCCGTGAACCAGCCGCCTGATGCAGGCCATCGATGTTTTGCGTCACCACGGCGTCGAGCTTGCCGGCGCGCTCCAGCTCCGCCAGCTTGGCGTGGCAGTGGTTGGGCTTGGCGCCCAGCGCGATCATCTTGGTCCGGTAGAAGTCGAAAAACTCCGCCGGATGCGCCTCGTAGAAGCTGTGCGAGAGCATAGTCTCGGGCGGATAGGAAAACCGCTGGTGATACAGACCGTCCACACTGCGGAAATCGGGAATGCCGCTTGCCGTGGAGACGCCCGCACCGCCAAAGAAGACCACGTGACTATGGGTTTCGAACAGCTCCGCCAGCGCGGCGGAGGCCTGTTTGGGATCTGTTATCGCTTGCGTCATGTTTGTCCTCCGTCCATGTTGGTCGGGGCGGCTGCGATTGCGCCGTCGCCCGCGGGGCCCGCCCCGCCTCTGTTGCGTTAATCTTAAGCCTGCCAACCCCGTCGAAAGGACACCATGCCTCAGACTTACACCTTTGCCTCGTGGAACGTTAACGGCCTGCGCGCCGTACTCAAAAAGGACCCGAGCTTTACCCAGATCGCACAGGAACTCGATGTCGATATCCTGGCGCTGCAAGAAACCAAGCTGCAGGAGGGCCAGGTCGATATCGACCTGCCCGGCTATCACCAAACCTGGAGCTACGCCCAGCGCAAGGGCTACTCGGGCACCGTGGTCTTTAGCCGCCAGGAACCGCTGCGCGTGCTGCGCGCCGATGCGCTGCTGCCCTACGCCGGCGAGGGCGAGGCGGCCGAGCTCGTCGCCCAAGCCGCAACCGAGGGCCGCGTCTGTGCGCTCGAGTTCGACAAGTTCTGGTTTGTCGACGTCTATACGCCCAACGCCCAAAACGAGCTCGCGCGCATCGACGTGCGCATGGCCTGGGACGATGCCTATCGCGGCTTTTTGAGCGCGCTTGAGCGCGAAACCGGCAAGCCCGTCGTAACCTGCGGCGACTTTAACGTGGCACACGAGGAGATCGACCTTAAGAACCCCAAGTCCAACCGCGGCAACGCAGGCTTTTCGGACGAGGAGCGTGGCAAGTTTACCGAGCTGCTCAACGCCGGTTTTACCGACACTTGGCGCGCAGCCAATCCGGACGTCGAGGGCGTCTACAGCTGGTGGAGCTACCGCTTTAATGCCCGCAAGAACAACGCAGGTTGGCGCATCGATTACTTCCTGGTGAGCGACGCAATCGCCGGCAACGTACGCGACACCGGCATCCGCGGCGACATCTTCGGCAGCGACCACTGCCCCGTCACGCTCGCCCTGGAGCTCTAGCCCAACTGATCTCCCAAAGGCGGAGAAAGGCGGGTCGTTTTCGTCTTGCGAGCGTGTTCGCGCAACCCGCCCGCCACGAAACCTGCCCATCTACTACGTTTAGGCCGCCATCCTCAACCACAGCGAACAACGCAAAAAGAAAACCGCAGGTAGAAAGCCTGCGGTTTTTCATAAAACGCGGTTGTGCTTGGGGGTGTCGGGCTAAACGTAGTAGATGGGCCAGTTTCGTGGCGAGCGCCGTCAACTGATTCCCTGGGGACGTCTGGGGACGGAAGAAAACGGATCAATTGACCCTCTGAGGGCTATGATGCCCGTCATTATTAGTCGGCCATTCCAAAACTATGCCGGTTTACGGGGATAAATCGCGAACCCCCAACCATACGCAATTCCAAAATAGTAAAACTGCAGGTAAACGGCTTGCTCTATTTCGAAAAAAGCCGGTATGGTCTGCCTGTGCCAATCTAGCCCCGTAAACCGGCATAGTTTTGAAATGGCACTTCGGCAGTATTGATTCCCGCCCCGGCGCAACCAGCCCTACATCCCGTACTTCACGACGACGCGGTTGATGCGGCGACACCAGGGCTTGTACAGAGCGGCCAAGAACACGCAGGTCGCGAGGCCATGCGTGATGTCGAACGGCACCGCCGTAGCAAGACGCGCTATGGCGCCCGCCCACGTGAGCGGTTGAACAAAACCGATGATGTCATACGCGTTGATCACAACGCCGTAGAGCAAGCCCGAGGCAAAGCCGTACGCCATCAGCGCCGGCATGCGCACGGTTCCATCCGCACGGTCGAACGCGCCCGCATGCGCCAGCGCGCCGCCAACATAGCCAACCAGACCCCAGGCATACATCTGCCACGGCGTCCACATGCCCTGTCCAAAAAAGAAATTGCTGGTCAGCGCCGCCAGCGCGCCAACCATAAAACCATTGCGGCGACCAAGCGTCGCCCCCGCGATAATGGCGATGGCGCTCACCGGTTTAAAGTCGGGAATGGGGCCAAACAAGATGCGCCCCGCCGCGGCCAGCGCCGCCAGCACCAGCGTGGGCATGATCTGGCGCAGGCCCGGACGTGATGTCTCATAGCCCGCAAAGAACAGTGCGAGCACGAGCGCCACCACGACAAGCATGGCCAACGCTGCCTGCTCAACGCCCGCCAGCAACGCCGCAGCCATCACGGCTGGCACCGCCAGCAGCAGCGGGATCTCCAGTTTTGCAAGCAAGCGCGAGAAACGACAGTCCGTCATCCCATCACGCCCTATAGAACACGTTGTCGGCAAAGAAGTCGGCCGGGGGCTCCATGCAGGCAATCTCGCCGTCAAACATCATGGCGACGTCGTCGGACACCTGCTCGGCAAAGTCTAAGTCGTGCGCGGCAATGACGACGGTGCCACCGGCCTTCGCATGGTCACGCAGGGCGCGGGCGATGATGCGGCGGCTCTCCAGATCCAAGCCCTTCGTGGGCTCGTCAAGCAGCAGCAACTCGGGGCCAATCAGCAGCAGCTTTGCCAGCGCGAGCAGCTGGCGCTGTCCGCCCGAGAGGTCGTAGGGGTGGCGCGTCTCCAGGCCGTCCAATCCCAGTTGCGCCGCACGTTCCCGCGCCAAGTTCTCGTCATATCCGCAGGTCGAGGCCCATTCCATCAGCTCATCGCGAACCGTCTCGGCGACCAGCAGGGCCTTGGGATTCTGAGGCAGCAGCGCCGCCGAAGCCGCTCCGCGCACCATGCGGCCGCGCTGCAGCTTGGCAGTCTTGGCCAGCACCGAGAGCATCGTCGACTTGCCGCAGCCGTTTCCGCCCACGACCGCATGCACCGCGCCGGCTGAAAACGTCACATCGAGCCCGCGCAGCACCCAACCGCCAACGCGATCGTAGCGAAACCAGCCTTCCGACAGGGTGGTAGCCGACCCGCCGTGCATTTTTTGGAGTATTCTGCCTCCATCCGTGCGCGGGAAGGCTTCCGAGCCGTTCTCGAGCGACGTTTGCGCCACAAATTCGGACGATTTGTCCAGTTCCGAACTTTTTTTCGCGCTCGATACGTCCCCGGACGGCTCCAGAGAGCCCAAATTGTCCTCACGCCTGCTGAATACTCCGTTTTTTGCACATCGGATGGCACCCCACCCCAACATGTCATCAGAAAACAGCGATTCTCGGCGTCCCAAAGAAGCCATATCCGCCACCTCGCGCACGCGACCGCCCTCAATCCGGTACGCACACGTCGCATACTCGAGCATCGGCCGCGGTTGATGCGTAGCCACAACAACCGTGCAGCCCAGCTCACGGTTCACGCGAAACAGCGCGTGCAGAAAATTCTTCTCGGCAACGGGATCGAGCTGAGACGTGGGCTCGTCGAGCAACAGCACGCGCGGGCGCAACGCCAGCACGGCCGCCAAGGACAGCAGCTGCTTGCGTCCCCCCGAAAGCGTGTCGGTATCGCGGTGGAGCCAATCCTCCAGCCCAAAGAAATAGCTGGTCTCGGCAACACGGCGGCGCATCTCGTCGCGCGACATGCCTAAGTTTTCCAGGCCAAACGCCATCTCGTGCCACACGGTCTCGCACACAATCTGGTTCTCGGGATCCTGAAACACGTAGCCCACGCGCTCCGCAGACGCGCGCACGTCCATGTCGGCAACGTTCTCGCCCAGCACGCGCGCATCGCCAGTGCACTCGCCCGCCGGAGCGATCTCGGGCTTAAGCAGCGAGAGCAGCGTCGACTTACCCGATCCGGTACCGCCAACAAGCAGCGCAAACGCACCTTGGGGAACAGACCAGTCGAGCCCCTCGAGCACCGCAGCATCAGCCCCGGGGTAGGTAAAGCTCAGGCTCCGCACCTCAATCGCCGACATATCCGGGTCGCACGCCGCGCCCGACACCGGGCCCCTATCCAACCGAGCCATCAGCCAAACCTCTTCTCATCAATCGCGTGCAACGCGCAAGGCAGCACCATCCAGGCAGCGTACACGACATAGCCCGGCCACGGCGCCGGCACCGAGAGCTGCGGATAAAACGAATACTGCGTCGTCGCGGTCCACGCCACTGCCACCGTGACCACGCCAAACAGCGCAAGCCCAACCAGCGCGGCAACGTCGCTGCGCCCCAGCCGATACCGCGCATACGTCGTACGACGCGTCGCGGCACCCCACCCGCGCGAGCGCATCGCGTCCGCGCGCTCCAGCGAATCCTCCATGCCCCAGCCCATCAACACGCTCGATGCCCGTAGGCGCGAACGCACGGGGTCGGCCGACGCATGCCCCGGCACATCAATCGCATCCTGCACCGCCAGTACCGTACGACCGCGGCGCAAAAACTGCGGGATAAGCCGCATGCACATCGAGATCATGAGCGCGATCACCGGCGCGGTGTTGCCCAGAAGCGCAAGCACCTTGTCGTAGCTAAGCATCGATGCCGCAGCCTCAAACCACAGTACGCTCGCCACAAACAGCCCGCCCATGCACAGGCCGTATACCATGCTCTCCAGATACACCGCGCGCATGCCAATACGGAACAGCTCCGTCGAGCCCGAGGCGCTAAACAGCGGATTGAGCACCGCGATGATCAAAATCACCGGCAGCTGCCAGCGAAGCGCCCCCAACGCACGCGCGGCGCCGCGCGTCGCAAACCCGTACGCCAACCCGCCCGCAAGCGACAGTGCAATCAGCACCGGCTGCATCGAGAACATGGTGAATCCCAGCGTCAGCACCATGTAGAGGGCCGGCACCGCCGGATGCGACATCGAAAATGCCGCAACGGGCTCGTTGCCCGATTCCTCTCGTATGATATCCACGGGCACCTCCCATCCCTCGCGCAAAACGCCAACGCCGCAGCGCCGCCGCCATGCACAACCAGCGCAAATACCACGTCGGCGGTACCGACATCGGCCGCCATGCGCCAATCGTTACGCGCTCATCATATGCCTGCGGTATCATATTGCGCCGTGTATCGTTTCCAAACACACGTCTCTATAACGTAACAGGAGATCACATGGACGCAACCGCAATTATCCTCGCCGCCGGCGAGGGCACCCGCATGAAGTCGAACCACTGCAAGGTTTCGCACAAGATCCTGGGTAAGCCCATGGTTCAGTGGATCGTCGACGCCACCATCAAGGCCGGCTGCAGCCGCGTCGTGGTCGTCATCGGCAGCCACGCCGACGAGATGCGCGCCCTCATCGACGGCGCCTACGCCAACAGCGCCACCAAAGTCGAGTGCGTCGAGCAGACCGAGCGCCTGGGCACCGGCCACGCCGTAAAGGTCGCGCTCGAGGCCTGTGGCATCACGCAAGGCCCCGTCGTCGTGCTCAACGGCGACCTGCCGCTCATCACCGCCGGCACCGTCGCCAAGTTCGCACAGACCGTCGCCACCGGCGAGCTCGCCTGCACCGTCATGACCATGACCCCGCCCGATCCTTTTGGCTACGGCCGCATCAAGCTGGGCGCCGATGGTCAGATCGAGCGCATCATCGAGCAGAAGGACTGCACGCCCGAGCAGGCCGCCGAGCTACTCGAGTGCAACGCCGGCTGCTACGCCTTCGACGGCGCGCAGCTCGCCGCCCACATTAACGAGATCGGCAACGACAACGCGCAGTCCGAGTACTACCTGCCCGACATGCTCGAAATCCTCAAGGGTCACGGCCAGGCAGTCTCCATCTTCCACTGCGACGACTACCGCGACGGCCTGGGCGTCAACAGCCGCATCCAGCTCGCGCAGCTTACCGCCATCGCGCGCGACCGCATCAACGAGCACTGGATGGCCGAGGGCGTCACGTTCATCGACCCCACGCAGGCTTGGATCGGCCCCGACGCCACCATCGGCCGCGACACCGTCGTGTGGCCGCAGACGCACCTGATCGGCCACGTCACCGTGGGCGAGGAGTGCCAGCTCGGCCCCAACAGCCGCCTCACCGACACCACCGTCGGCAGCGGCTGCACCATCGATGAGACCATCGCCATCGAGGCCGTCATCGAGAACGGCGTCGACTGCGGCCCGCGCGCCTACCTGCGCCCGGGCACTCACATGCTCGACGGTTCCAAAGCCGGCACGCACGTGGAGATCAAGAAGTCCACGATCGGCGAGGGCTCCAAGGTGCCGCATCTGTCCTACATCGGCGACACCACCATGGGCTCCGGCGTCAACGTGGGCGCGGGCTCCATCACCTGCAACTACGACGGCGTGCACAAGCACAAGACCGTCATCGGCAAGGACGCCTTCATCGGCTCCGACACCATGATGGTCGCGCCCGCCCAGATCGGCGACGGCGCGCTCGTGGCCGCAGGCTCCGTCATCACCGAGCCGGTCCCGGCCGACGCACTTGGTCTGGGCCGCGCCCGTCAGGTAAATATTGAGGGCTGGGCCGCCGATTATCGCCGCCATCTGCACGAGGACGACGAGGTATAACGTTTTACCAAGCACAAAAGGAGCTGTTCCATGGGGACGGCTCCTTTTTTCTATCGTGACCTGCGCGACCGGATGAGTGGTCGGTTCGTGTCCGTTGACGGTAAAGACGTTATCAAGACCCGATAAACCCCGCCGCACGGTTACAATGCAACAAGGCATCTATATGGCATTCGATATAAAGGAGAAGGGTAATGCCGATTAATGATCCCGAGAAGTCGGAGAATATGCGCAAGTCCATCCGCGTGTATTCCGGTTCCTCCAACCGTCCCCTCGCTCAGAAGATTGCTGAGTACCTTGGGGTCGAGCTTTCGGGCCTTACGCTAAAGCAGTTCGCCAATGGTGAGATTTACGCCCGCTACGACGAGACCGTCCGCGGCGCCGACGTCTTCCTGATTCAGTCCGTGGCCGGCGGCAACGTCAACGACATGCTCATGGAGCTGCTCATCGCCACCGACGCTGCCAAGCGCGCATCCGCCCGCTCCATCACCGCCGTTATCACCCACTACGGCTATGCCCGCCAGGACCGCAAGGCCGGCCCGCGCGAGCCCATCACCGCCCGCCTCGTCGCCAACCTGCTCGAGCGCGCCGGCGTCAACCGCATCATCACCCTCGACCTGCACCAGGGCCAGATCCAGGGCTTCTTCGATATCCCGGTTAACCACCTGTCCGCACTGCCGCTGTTTGGCCAGTACTACAACGACATGCACTTCGACACCGACAACCTGGTTGTCGTCTCCCCCGATGTGGGCCGCGCCAAGGCCGCCAAGAAGCTGTCCGACATGCTCGGCTGCGACCTGGCCATCGCCCACAAGGGCCGTCCGCGCCACAACGCCGCCGAGGTCATGGGCATCATCGGTGACATCAAGGGCAAGACCTGCATCATCAACGACGACATGATCGACACCGCTGGCACCCTGTGCGCCAACGTCAAGGAGCTCAAGGCAATGGGCGCCGGCGACATCTACGTGTGCGCCACCCACGGCATCTTCTCCGGCCCGGCCATCGAGCGCCTGAACGATGCCCCCATCGTCGAGTGCGTCGTCACCGACGCCATCCCCGTCGAGGTCGGCGGCAAGATCAAGACCATCTCGGTCGCCGAGGAGTTCGCCCAGGCCATTTCCGCCGTTTACCACGAGGAGCCCGTCTCCACGCTCGTCGGCGGCGACTTCGCGCTGTAATCGCATCGTCCTTGCAACCCGGCGCATCACCGCCGGAACAGAAGAAACCCCCGCGCTCCCCCTTGCTTCGCAAAGGTCGCGCGGGGGTTTCTTCTGTTCCGGCGGCTCGCTCTGCCGCGGCCGTGCTTTTGTCTGGTGGGATTTCACTGAAACAAGGTCTCGGCTTCGGCGGGCGTGGTAGCCTTTGTCGTTGAACGAACTACTTATGTAACGAAAGGAAACCTATGGCAGCTGCACAGCCGCTTAAGATTCGCATGGTTGCCGGACTTGGCAACCCGGGTGAGGAATATGCCGAGACCCGCCACAACGCCGGCTTTAAGGCGATCGACGAGCTGGCCCGTCAGGCCGGCGTCACGTACTGGAAAAACCAGGCAGGCGCCGAGGTCGCGCTCATCAACATCAACGATCCCGAGGAAGAGGGAGGTAAGCGCCAGATTGTACTGGTCAAGCCGCAGTCGTACATGAATACCTCGGGCGGCCCCATCTCCAAGCTCTGCCGCGAGTACAAGATCAAGGCCGAGGAGCTGCTCGTCATCCACGACGAGCTCGATATTCCCGCCGGCGACGTGCGTGTTAAGGTGGGCGGCGGCCATGCTGGCCACAACGGTCTGCGCTCCATCATCGACAAGATGGGCAGCCGCGACTTCAGCCGCATCCGCACCGGCATCGGCAACCCTCCCGGCAAGATGGCCGTCGCCGACTACGTGCTTAAGCAGCTGCGCGCCCGCGAGGCCGAGGATTTCCAGGACACCTGTGCCCGCGCCGCAGATGCCGCCGGTCTGGCCATCGTCCACGGCGTAATCTACGCCCGCGACCACGTCAACGGTGCCGCCTCCGCCAACGGCAAGCACTAAAACCTACTATTTAGGGACAGGTTTATTTTGGCGGGTTTTATCTACGAAAACGCCCCGGTGGCCACATCGAAATAAACCCCGCACTGCCATACACACATAGCGCCCCAAAGGGGGCCGGCCTCATCACAACCTGAGGCCGGCCCCCTTTGCCGTTTTGCCTGATAAAACCGACCAAAATAAACCTGTCCCTTTTTGGCAGGTCACTTTTCCCAACCGCCGAAGACACACGTAAACAGCATGTCCATGAGGGTATAATTTGCACCGTATGTCTGCACAACGCCTGTGCGCGTACGGTTTTACTCGGGCTACCGTCCATTTCCGTGGAGGCACGGTTCGGCGGCCCTAACAAGAGAGGGGTTCTATGTATAAGATCCTGGAGAAGACGCAGTTCTCGGAGAAGGTGTTCAAGTTCCGCATCGAGGCGCCCGCAATCGCCAAACATGCGCACGCTGGACAGTTCCTCATGGTTCGCGCCAACGAGACGGGCGAGCGTGTCCCGTTTACCCTGGCCGGCTGGAACGGTGACGAGGGCTGGGTCGAGTTCATCTTCATGGTGATCGGCAAGACCACCGAGATGCTTTCCACCTACGAGGCCGGCAAGTCGCTGCGCGACGTCGTGGGCCCGCTGGGCGTTCCCACCGAGATGGCCGAGGGCCCCTGCGCCGTCATTGGCGGCGGCGTCGGCCTGGCAATTGCCTTCCCGGTCGCCAAGCACCTGGTCGAGACCGGTCACGAGGTGCACGCCATCATGGGCGCCCGCACCAAGGACCTCCTGCTCATGGAGGACCAGTTCCGCGAGCTCCTCGACGAGGACCACATCCACATCACCACCGACGACGGCTCCTACGGCGAGCAGGGCGTTGTCACCGCTCCGCTGGAGCGCCTGCTGCAGGACAAGGCCGTGAGCCAGGTCTTCTGCGTCGGCCCCGTTCCGATGATGAAGTTCTCGACCCTCACCGCCCAGAAGTACGACACCCCCATCACCGCGTCGCTCAACCCCATCATGGTTGACGGAACCGGCATGTGCGGCTGCTGCCGCGTCGAGGTGGGCGGCGTGACCAAGTTCGCTTGCGTCGACGGCCCCGACTTCGATGCCACCCTGGTCGACTGGGATGACCTTCGTGCCCGCCAGGCCGCTTACCGTTCCGAAGAGGGCGAGTCCCTCAAGGCCTATGAGGAAAAGAGCTGCGCATGCCACTAGTTAACGGTCGTTTCGTTGCCGATATGAAGTCGCCCCGCACCCCCGATAACGAGGAGCCGGCTGCCGAGCGCGCCTGCGACTTCCGCCCCGTCGACAAGGGCTTCACCGAGGAGATGGCGCTGGCCGAGGCCGAGCGCTGCCTCAACTGCAAGAAGCCGTTCTGTGTTGAGGGCTGCCCCGTCAACATCAACATTCCCCGCTTTATCGAGCAGATCCGCGCGAAGGACTTCGGCGGCGCTCTCGATACCATTCGCGAGGACTCCATGCTTCCCGCCATCTGCGGCCGCGTCTGCCCGCAGGAGAACCAGTGCGAGGGCAAGTGCATCCGTGGCAAGAAGTCCGAGCCCGTGGCCATCGGCCAGCTCGAGCGCTTCTTGGGCGACCGCCCCGAGCTCGCCTCCACGCCCAAGATGGCCCCCAAGAACGGCAAGAAGGTCGCTGTCGTCGGCTCCGGCCCGTCCGGCATCACCTGCGCCGGCGAGCTCGCCCGTAACGGTTTTGACGTCACCGTCTTCGAGGCTTTCTTCACCGGCGGCGGCGTGCTGGTCTACGGCATCCCCGAGTTCCGTCTGCCCAAGGCAGTCGTCAAGCGCGAGATCGACGGCCTGGAGGACATGGGCGTCAAGTTTGAGTACAACTCCGTCGTGGGCAACATGGCCACGGCCGAGGAGCTGTTCGAGCAGGGCTTCGACGCCATCTACGTGGCGACCGGCGCTGGCCTGCCCAAGTTCCTCAACGTCCCCGGCGAGAACCTGCCCAACGTCTTCTTCGCTAACGAGTACCTCACCCGCGTGAACCTGATGAAGGCCAACAAGTTCCCCGAGTACGACACCCCCACCAAGCACGGCAAGAGCGTCGTCGTCTTTGGTGGCGGCAACGTGGCTATGGACGCCGTCCGTACCGCCAAGCGTCTGGGCGCCGAGCACGCCATCATCGCCTATCGTCGTACCGAGGACGAGATGCCCTGCCGTCGCGCCGAGCTGCACCATGCTAAGGCCGAGGGCGTCGAGGTTCTGCCGCTCGTCTCCCCGCTCGAGTTTGTCGCTGGCGAGGACGGCTCCGTGTGCGCCGTCAAGGTCCAGAAGATGGAACTCGGCGAGCCCGACGAGTCCGGCCGTCGTCGCCCGGTGCCCATCGAGGGCGCCATCGAGGAGATCCCCTGCGACGTCGCGATCTCGGCTATCGGCACCAACGCCAACCCCTTCGCAAAGAAGATCGGCGGCAAGATGGAGCTCAACAAGTGGGGCTACATCGTTGCCGACGAGGAGACCGGCCAGACCACCGATCCCCGCATCTGGGCCGGCGGCGACATCGTCACCGGTGCCGCTACGGTCATTCTGGCGATGGGCGCCGGCAAGAAGGCCGCTGCTTCCATCACCAAGAGCCTGCTGGGCGAGTAATCACCCACAGCGCTAGCCATCAAACGGCAGAGTCCCCGTCGAGCACACGCCCGGCGGGGACTTTTTCTATGCCGACCGCCCAAACCACCACGATGGGGCAGACACCTTTGTGGTGGTTTGGGACTTGCCCGGTCGTTTTGTCTCAATCTGTAACAGCTGGAGTCCGTTGAGCCCTGCAGTTGTTACAGATCGAGATATTGTGCCGGCCGCCCACGCCGCATCTCAATCTGTAACAGTTAGAGACCAAATATGCCGCCTGGTGTTACAGATCAAGACGTTGGGCTGACGGCCGAACGGTTCATCTAAATCTGTAACAGTTAGAGCCATTTTCGCTGGCTTGGTGTTACAGATCGAGACTATGCAAAAGCCGAGGATAGGCACTGCCGCCAAGGCCTTCCCCTCGGCCTAAAACAAAAACCACCACAAAGGTGCCTGTGTGTCCCCCTTGTGGTGGTTTTGGTCGGTTAGTCTTCGAGCTGCGCCAGCTTGTAGCGGTAGGCCGCCGCGATGACATCTTTGCAGCCCTCGCGTCCCAACTTGGCGCGGTTGACGACGATGTCCTTGCCGCTCGTCATCTTCCACTTGCCGGCGCTATAGCGCTTATAGAACGCCTCGCGCGCCTTCTGCTGCTGTTTGACCAGCTTGGCGCCCTTCTTTTTGTTGAGGCCACGCTTCTTGCGCACAATCTCGACGCGGTCCTCAAAGGGAGCGGTCACCAGCACGGCGATGTGGTTGGGGTTGTTGCGCAGCAGATAATCGGACAGACGACCCTCGATAATGCAGCTCTCGGTCTCGCCCAGGTCCAAAATCACCTGGCTCATCTTCTGGAACAACTTGTCCGAGTACGAACGCGCATCGTAGCGGTCGGGCAGAAACGCCATGTTCTCCACGGCCAGACGCTCGTCATAGGCGGCCATCTTATCGAGCGACTCGCCCGCGCGCAGCGACGCGCGCACCAGCAGCTCGTTGTCGTACAGTGGAATCCCCAGCTCGTCGGCAAGCATGCGACCAATCTCATGACCCTCGGCACCAAAATCGCGCGCGATGGTAATGACCACAGGATTCTTCTTGTTCTCCAGATCGCTCATCGCGATTCCTTTCTAACAGATGAGAAAAGGGCTGTTTATCTCTTATTCCCACGATACCGTACCTGGGTTTTCCTGGTGCCCAAGATTGGCCTGAAAGAGGAGCGACGCGTACTTTGGTACGCGAGCGACGGTTTGAAGGCCAAGGTTGGGTGCCAGGGAAAGCCAGGCTATGCGGCTACGATGCGGCGTTGGTATGCTCGAACCAGCAGCGAGATACCAAAGTTGAGCACAAAGTACATCGCAAACACCAGGCCGTAGAGCATAAGCACCTGCGACAGGTCGATCGCGTGGGCCATCACGACGTTTGCCGTGTACATGAGCTCGGCCACGTTAATACCCGAAAGATACGAGCTGTCCTTGATGACGGTCGTGCACTGGCTAAACAGCGCCGGAATGATCGTCTTAAACGTCTGCGGCAGAATGATGTAGCGCATGGTGGCAAAGAAGCCGAAGCCCTGGCTCTGCGCTGCCTCAAACTGGCCGCGCGGAATCGAGTTGAGACCGCCTCGCACAATCTCGGCCATAACAGCACTGGTAAACAGCGTAAAGGCGATGGTCGAAATCACAATGTCCAAACCCTGCACAGTAAAGTAGATAAACAGGATCCACAGCAGGTTCGGCGTGCAACGGAACAGCTCGATATAGGCACTCACCAAAATACGGAACGGGCGGGGCGCATAGCTTTTAACGAGCGCCAGCACCGTGCCAAAGATGAGCGAGAAAAAGATCGACAGCGCCGAGATCTCGATCGTCTTAACAAAGCCGCCCCAAATGTAGAGCAGGTTGGTCGCGTTGAAGATTTCCATGCGCTAGGCCTCCTCTACGTTGTCGAGCCCCAGCTCGGCGAGGCTCACGCCGCGCGGACGCTCCTTGGAGCGGCGCTCGAGCCACTGCACCAGCATGGCGAGCGGAAAGCAGATGATGAAGTACATAAGGCAGCAGACGATGTATCCCTGCAGATAACCGTACAGACTCACAAAGTTGTCGGAACGGTACATAAGGTCGCCGCCGGCCACAAGCGCCAGCACCGACGTGTTCTTGACCAAGTTGAGCGCCTGGTTACACAGCGGCGGCAGAATGATCTTGAATGTCTGGGGCAGCACGATGTACCAGTACGCCTGCGCACGGGTGAAGCCCTGGCTCTGCGCCGCCTCCATCTGACCGCGCGGAACCGCCTCGATACCGGTGCGGATAACCTCCGAGATGTAGGCCGCGTGATACAGGCCCACGCCCAAGAAGCCCAGCACGAACGGCGCGATGCGCACCGGCTGGTCGGCACCGGTTATGGCCTGCAAAAACTGCGGACCGGCCATGTACATAAAGAGCACCTGCACGGGCAACGGGGTGTTCTGGTAAAACTCCACGTACACGCGGCTTATGGCGCGCAGCACGCGCGAACGGGTGGTAGAGAACACACCCAGCAGCGTGCCCAGCGCCAGCGACAGCAGCAGACCGGCAACGACCACCTGTAGCGTCACGCCAAAGCCCTCCCAGAAGGGCCCCATGTTTTGAAATGTCGTCGACCAACGGTCGGCGTCAAATAATCCTTCGAGCATTCGATTCCTTCCTTGGACGATGCGCCTATACAAGACCCCAGGTCTTGACCTCTTGGTCGAGCCAGCCGTCGGCCAGGCGATCGCAAATCACCTGATCGACCACGGCCGAAAGGTCGCAGCCCTTCTTGGTCGCCACGCCGTAGCCCTGCTCACCAAACTTGACCTCGGGCTGCAGCAGCTCAACGGTCTCGTTCATGTAACCGGCCAGCGTGGAGCGGTCCATGGCAAAGACGTCGATATTGCCGGCATCGAGCGAACTCTTGATGATGGGGTAGCCGCTAAAGGCCCTAAACTCGGGCTCGCAGCTAAAGCCGTTGTCCTTGATCATCTGCTCGATCAGGCCCTGCGTGGTGGCACCCTGGCTCACGCCGATGACTTTGCCGTCCAGGTCCTCAATCGAGGTAAAACCCGAACGCTTCTTGACCATGAGTCCCACGTAGTCGGTGCGATACGGCGTCGAGAAATCCCAGCTCTTCTTACGCTCGTCGGTGATGGTGTAGGTCGCCGCGACCACGTCGAGCTGGCCGTTATCGATCAGCGGGCCGCGCGTCTTGGGCGTTACGTCGGTAAACTCGACCAGCTCCTGGGCGCGGGCATCCTTGTAGCTCACGCCAAAGACGGCAGCGGCGATTTGGTAGCACAAATCGACTTCCATGCCCTCAAAGCGACCCTTGGCGGTGTCGTAATAGCCATAGCCGGGAACGTCTTTCTTAACGCCGGCATTCAGATGGCCACGCGACTTGATGGCCGCAAGCTTGGATCCCTTGTCGGAACCCTCGCCACTGGTGGAGTTGCCGCAACCGGTAAGCGCGGTCCCCGTCAGCGCAAGCATGCCGGCGCCAGCCAGCTGCAAAAAGTGACGGCGCGACACGGCCGCCCTCGTCATATCCGTCATGTCCACCACCGCGCCTAGTGCAGAATCTTGGACAGGAACTCGCGGCAGCGCGGGTTCTCGGGGTTATCGAAGAAGTGCTCGGGTGTGCCCTCCTCCAGAATGCGGCCGTCCTCCATAAAGATGACGCGGTCGGCCACCTGGCGCGCAAAGCCCATCTCATGCGTCACGCAGATCATGGTGATGTCCTCCTGCGCGAGCTCAATCATAACGTCCAGGACCTCCTGGACCATCTCGGGGTCGAGCGCCGAGGTCGGCTCGTCAAATAGGATGATGGGCTGCTTGGTGCACAGGGCACGGGCGATAGCGATGCGCTGCTGCTGACCGCCCGAGAGGTTCTGCGGATACTCGCCAGCCTTATGCGCCATGCCGACGCGCTTGAGCGCGGCGATGGCAATCTCGGTCGCCTCCTCCTTGCTCTTCTTTTGTAGCTTGATGGGCGCGAGCGTCAGATTGCCCAGCACCGTCATGTTGGGATACAGGTTGAACTGCTGAAACACCATGGAGCTGTACTTACGAGCCATCTCCAGGTGGTTCTTTTTGGTGAGCGGCGTACCGTCAATGATGACCTCGCCAGACGTGGGCTCCTCCAGATAATCGACGCAACGGATGAGCGTCGACTTACCCGAACCGGAAGGCCCGATCATTACGAGCTTCTCGCCGCGCTTGACGGTGAGGTTGATATCTTTGAGCACATGCAGGTCGCCAAAGTACTTGTTGAGATGCTTGATCTCGATCATGTCTGCCATGGATGTCCCTTCCCTGCGTTTACACGAGTTGAACTATTGTACGGAAAGAACCACGTTCCCGCAGCCCACACTACATTCCCGTAAAGAACCCGCAATCTTCCACCCACTCATTAGGCACTCATTGGGGACAGACTTAAATGAGCACCCAATGAGCGGGCACTCATTTAAGTCTGTCCCCAATGAGTGCCCTTCAGCTGCCATCAAAAAAGGGGCGCGACCTCGTGGTCAGCGCCCCTCAACATCAACTATGTGTCGGCCGGCACTTACGCCAATTTTGCGCCGACGATCTTTGCCGCTGCCGGCTTGTCGAAGTTGCCGCCGGTGGCCTTGCCGAGTGCTCCCATGACCTGGCCCATCTGCTTCTTGGACGTGGCGCCCAGCTCGGCGATGACCTGCTCAATCAGAGCCTCGAGCTCCTCGCCCGAAACCTGCGCGGGCAGCAGGCTCTCCAGAATCTTGACCTGCTCGGTCAGGTTGTCGGTACGCTCTTGGTCGGTGCCGGCCTTGATGGACATCTCCAGCGTCTCGCTCGTCTGCTTGATCAGACGCTTGATCATGCTGTTGACGTCTTCCTCGGTCACGTCGCGGCGCTCGTTGACCTCGATGTTCTTCACCTCGGCCTTGACCTGACGAATGATGGACAGGCGAACCTTGTCCTTGGCCTTCATGGCTGCG
This sequence comes from uncultured Collinsella sp., assembly GCA_900542365.1. Taxonomy (GTDB): domain Bacteria; phylum Actinomycetota; class Coriobacteriia; order Coriobacteriales; family Coriobacteriaceae; genus Collinsella. Next base: position 17,300 of record UQNH01000008.1, read on the forward strand.
ATCATTTCCTGCTGCAGCTCTTCGTTGGTCATCTGCAAATCCTCCTCAATAGCGTGGGCGGCACTCGCGCGAGCACCGCCCCATGATTACTCAGTCGTCGACGAATTGTCGGTCGAGCTCTTGGCGACACCCTTCAGGCTCACGTTATAGGGTACGTCCTCGGGCATGGGGTTGACGGTGATGTCGGCGTCCTTCTTGTACTGCTCCAGCCACTCGCTGTACGCAGTGCTGGCCGCTTGCGTCTTCACCACGTTGGAGACGTACTTTTTGATGGCCTTGGGCACCTGGTTGATGTCATCAACCTGATTATCGACATGGAAGTAGTCGGTGCACTTGATGATGTGGTAGCCATAGGTCGACTCGATGACTTCGCTCACGTCGCCCTTGTTGAGCCCCTCGAGCGCCGTCTGGTAGCTGTCGACAAAGGTGGTGAGCTTATCCCAACCCACATCGCCCTTCTTCTCCTTGGAACCGGTGTCCTCGGAGTACTGCTCAACGGCGTCCTCAAAGCTCAGCTCACCGGAGTTGATCTTGTCCAGGCACTCCTGCGCCTTGGCCTTGGCGGCAGCCTTGTTCTCGTCGGAAGCGTCGGAATCAACCTTGATCAGGATGTTCGACGAGCGGCGGGCGTCGTTGTAGCTGGACAGGTTTTCGTTGATGTAATCGACGATCTCGCTGTCCTTGGGCTTGCTCGTGGGCGCGACGGCATCCTTGAGTTTCTGCTGCGCCAGACTCTCCTTGAGCGAATCCTTGTAGGTATCCTCGGTATAGCCGTAGGTCTTGAGGGTCTTCTTAAAGGCCTTGGCACCGCCCGCGCTCTTGCATGCGTCCTTCCAAGCCTTCTCGACCTCCTCGTCCGACACCGTCACGCCGTTCTCCTTCTGTGCCTGTTGAAGCAGAATCTGCTGCGTGTAGGAGTCGATGAGTTGCTTGCGGTACTTCTTGGGCGTGAGGTCGTTGTCGACCAGGTACTGCGCCCAGTCCTTGTCCTTGGTGTAGCCGTAGGACGTGCGCATGCTCATGATCTGCTTGGTCACGGTGTCCTCGGTGAGGTTGGTGCCGTTGATAGTGGCAGCTACACCGCCGGTAAGCTTGTAGCCCGAGGTATCCTCTGCCTGCGACATCAGGCCGGAGCACGCCATGGCCGAGACGGAAAGCAGCATTGCCAGCACGCCGATGACCACCAGAACGATCTTGACGGTCTTGGACACGCGGGTCTTGCGCTGCTTCTTGCGAGAGCTGGAGGCGGCGCGAGCCTGCTGCTCGGGCGTCGGCTCGGGTGCGGGGTTCTTTTTCTTATTTGCCATAGTTGGCCTTTCGCATAACGAATCGAACAAACGCCATTGTGTCACAACGCAGCCCCCGCGGCACGCTTGGTGCATTGGGGACAGGTTAATCTGCACCATTTTGGTGCAAAGGGGACAGCTCTGGCAGCCGGCACCTTAGAAGTGACGGCGGATGGCGTCGACCATGCCCTGGGACGTGGTCTGGCCGAGCACGTCGGCTGCGGCATCGGCGTCCATAAAGATGTTCATGAGCGCCTGCAGGGCCTCGACCTGGCCGCCCGGCTCGGCGATGCCCAGATTGATGACGATCTGCGCCGGCACCGGAGCGCCCATGCCAGCCATAGCGTTAAATGTCACGGGCGCGGCGGGCTTCACCACCGCGATATAGGGCTTGGCCACAAACCCCGGATCGGTATGCGGAATGGCAATGTTTGCCGCCGGCATGGCAAGACCCGTGGGATAGGCATCCTCGCGCGTGCGAACGGCGTCGAACCAACCGTCGGCAATGTAGCCACGCGGTACAAGCTCGCCCTCAAGCCGCGCGAACACCTCATCCGGCGTCGCACACTCCCAATCAAAAAACACCAGCTCAGGCGCAAACAGCGCTTCGTTATCCGCCATGCGCTCACCTCTCTCACCTAGTCATTCAAGAACGTCCCCGATGACTACCCAAAACAAAAGGTGGCCACGCGCGCCTTGGCGCCAATGACCACCCTGACCACTCAACTAAATTGTACTGTGCGCCGCTAGCCGCGGGGCGCATCAATTGCGACCTTGCCGCTCTCCAGCACGTGGACGCGGCCGTCGGCGAGCATCTGCACGACCTCGGGATACAGCACGTGCTCAATCGCGTGGATGTGCTCCTCGAGCGTATCGACATCCCAGCCCTCCTCAACAGCCAGCGCACGCTGAGCGATGATGGGACCGTTGTCGTAGATCTCGTTGGCAAAATGCACGGTCACGCCGGTCACCTTGACGCCGCGCGCAAAGGCATCGTCAATCGCATGTGCACCGGTAAAGCTCGGCAGCAGCGCCGGGTGCAGGTTCACCACGCGGTTGGGAAACGCCGCCAGCAGAGGCGTGCGCACCATGCGCATGTAGCCGGCCATGACCACATACTCGCAGCCGCGCTCGAGCAGCTCGTGCGCAATGATCTCATCGGCGGCGATGGGGTCGGCATAGACATCCTTGGACAGCGTAAGCGTCTGGATGCCCGCACGCTCTGCACGTTGCAGACCCTTGGCCGAAGGACGGCTCGACACCACAAGCTCAATAGAAGCGTTGAGCTTGCCGGCGGCAATCAGATCGATCAGCGCTTGCAGGTTGGTACCCGAACCGCTGATGAGCACACCGATCTTGAGCGGCTCAGCCGTATCGGTGCCAGTCGGACGGGTATAGGGCACAAAGTCCAGGCCCTCGGCAGCAGCCATCTGCTCGTTAGCGCTCATCGGAGTACACGACCTTACCGGAACCCTCGACGCACTCGCCCACGCGGAACGGCTTCTCGCCCAGCGCGACCAGTGCCTCGGTCACGGCGGCCTCGTCCTCGGGGGCGACGATCAGACACAGGCCGACGCCCATGTTGAAGGTCTTGCATGCCTCGTTGGGCGCAAGCTCGGCCTGGCGCGACACGTAGGTGATGACGGGCGGAACGTCCCAACCCATCTCGGCACCGTTGCGGGTGACCACGGCGTCGACGTCATCGGCGAGCGCACGGTTGAGGTTCTCGGTAATACCGCCGCCAGTGATGTGGGCGATGGCGTGCACGTTGGCGCCGCCGCGCAGCAGCTCCAGGATCGGCTTGACGTAGATGCGCGTGGGGGCCAACAGAGCGTCTGCCAGCGATGCACCGCCGAGCTCCTCGAGCGGACGGCTCAGCTCCTCGGCCTTAGCGACGGCCTCGGGCGTGCCCGGCTTAACGCCGTCGACGCCAATGACCTTACGCACGAGCGAGTAGCCGTTGGAGTGCACGCCGGTGGAAGGCAGGCCCAGGATCACATCGCCCGGGCGGACGTTTGCGGGGTCGAGCATCTTGGGACGGTCGACGACGCCCACGGTAAATCCGGCAAGGTCGTAGTCGGCAGGAGCCATGACGCCCGGGTGCTCGGCCATCTCACCGCCCACGAGCGCGCAGCCCGCGAGCTTGCAGCCGTCGGCCACACCCTTGATAATCTTTGCCATGTGCTCGGCCTCGATGTGACCGATGGCAACGTAGTCCAGGAAGAACAGCGGCTCGGCGCCCGAAGCCAGAATATCGTTGACGCACATAGCGACCAGGTCCTGGCCCACCGTCTCGTGACGGTCCATGATCTGGGCGAGCACGAGCTTGGTGCCCACGCCGTCGGTACCGCTGATCAGGATCGGGTCTTCCATATCCTTAAGCGCGGCAGCCGAGAACAGGCCACCGAAGCCGCCGATGCCGCCGATAACCTCGGGGCGATTGGTGTCCTTGACCATCTGCTTAATCGCGTCGACGGCGCGGCCGCCCTCAGCGGTATCGACGCCGGCATCCTCATACGTCACATGCTTGCTGTCGCTCATCTGAGCCTTCCTCTCCCACTACCGTGGCGCCGCGCGGGCGCCAAACGGTGCTCATAGTTGTCCTCGATTCGGTGCATGCCATAGCAGCACGCGCCGTCATATCAACAAAACAGCAGGTAAAACCTACCAAAATAAACCTGTCCCCATATGGCAGGTTTTATGCCTCGCCGTGCTCCTCTTCCCAGCTGCGATCGTCGTATTTCTCGATCACGGCATCGTCGTCAAAGTGCAGCGGCTTGTCCAGGTTGCGGGGCTTAAATCCCTCCATGAATTTGTCGCGGCCAAAGCTCTCGGGAATCGCCACGGGGTAGCGGCCGGTAAAGCACGCATCGCAGTAACCGCCCTTGGGCATGACCTTAAGCAGGCCCTCGACCGAAAGGAAGGCCAGCGAATCGGCGCCAATGTACTCGCAGATCTCATCGACCGTCTTGTTGGCGCTGATGAGCTGCGACTGCACGTCGGTATCGATACCGTAGAAGCACGGCCAGATGACCTCGGGCGAGTTGATGCGAATGTGAATCTCCTTGGCGCCGGCGTTGCGCAGCATCTTTACGAGCTGCACCATGGTGGTGCCGCGCACAATGGAGTCGTCGATGACGACCAGGCGCTTGCCCTCGATGTTGTCGCGCAGCGGGTTGAGCTTCATGCGCACGCCCATGGCGCGCAGCTCCTGCGTGGGCTCGATAAACGTACGGCCCACGTAGCGGTTCTTGATAAGGCCCTCGCCAAAGGGAATACCGCTCTCGTGCGAATACCCCTCCGCGGGCGGCAGGCCGGAGTCGGGCACGCCGATGACCAGGTCGGCCTCGACGGGCTCCTCATGTGCCAGCTGACGACCCATGTCATAGCGGCAGGCGTAGACGCTCTTGCCGTTCATGATGGAGTCGGGACGAGCGAAGTAGACCTGCTCAAAGATGCAGTTAGCAGGCTCTTCGGCGGCAGGCACGCCCTGCTCGGACACCAGGCCCTCGGCGCTGATGCGCAAAATCTCGCCGGGACGGACGTCGCGGACGTACTCGGCGCCCACAATGTCGAGCGCACAAGTTTCGGAGGCGACGACCCAGCCGCCGGCGCGGGTGACATGGGTGGTGGCGTCGACCGTCGCGGCGCCGTCCTGCGACGGCAGTTGCGAAACGGATGCGGCATCTGCCTGGTCCAGTCCCTCGTCCACCAGCTTGCCCAGCACGAGCGGGCGAATGCCGTGCGGATCACGGAATGCGTAGAGCGCCTGCTCGTTGATGAGCGTCATGGCGTAGCCGCCGCGCACGAGCTCCATGGTCTTGCGAATGCCCTCGCGCAGATGGCCTGTACGCTGGGTAAAGTAGCCGATGAGTTTGGTCGCGACCTCGGAATCCGAGTTGGAGAGGAACGGCACGCCCAGCTCGATCAGCTGGCGGCGCAGCTCGTCGGTGTTGACGAGGGTGCCGTTGTGCGCGAGCGCGATAATGACGCTATTGATGGTAGAGAGGTGCGGCTGAGAGGCTTCCCAGCTCTTGGCGCCGGCGGTGCCGTAGCGCACATGACCCACGGCCAGCTGACCGGAGAGCGTCGACAAGTCGGCATTGGAGAACACGCGGTCGAGCAGGCCCAGATCCTTGCGGACCATAACCGTACCGCCGTCACCAACAGCGATTCCCGCCGATTCTTGGCCACGGTGCTGCAGTGCACGCAGGCCAAAGTACGTCAGTCGAGCCACGTCGCGATCGGGCGCCCAAACACCAAAAACGCCGCATTCCTCATGCAGCTGGTCGGAGTCCGGATCATACGTCGACATGGCGTTCACCTGTCCCGCGGCACGCTCGGCCGCGCGGATGGTTTCTTGAGACATGGCATCCCCTCAGAGCCTCGTATTTTGGCGTTACCCGCCTTATTATACGCACGGTGCGACGCGCTCCCCAGCGCATGAGCAGCGCTTTTTAAAAGCCCACCGAGCTAATAATCCGTTTTGCGGCCAAACATTTTATCGGTCTGTCCAGCGCAAGCGCCCGCGCCCCCAGATGGCCGCCGCGTCCACCGTTGGGGATTACAAAGTTGCAATTGGGACGTTCGTCCTGTCTTTTGGCAGGTCGGCGGCGTATCCTTGTAATCTAGGACAAAGCGAGAAAGGTTCTGTATGGATCGAAACGGACTCGACCCCAGCGTCCCCAGCGCCACGGAGGTCAAGAAGATTCCCCTCATCATTAAGGTGTACGCCGTCCTGTGCATCCTGTCCGGCGTGGGCACACTCCCGTCGGTCGCCGCCTTTATGTGGCAGGTCATCACCGCGCTCATTAACGGCAACGCCGCTGCCAAGCTCGGCGACAACACGCTCGTCGCGGTTGGACTCATCGTCGCCGGCATCATGCTCTCTGCGGCAAGTGCCGTCATCCTGATCATCTTTGGCCTGGACCTTATCAAAAACCAGCGCCGCAACGCCGCCCGCCTGTCCTACATCCTTATTGCATTCACCGTCGTCGAGCTTTTGGTCGACGTGATGCTCCAAGGTATCGGGCTCTTCTTGCTTCGTCCCGCTATTCAGCTCGGTATCCTCATCGCGCTTTCAGCCACCGTCGATCCTACGCTTCGCCAGGAGCGCGAACTGCAGCGCCGCCTGCAGGAGATGCTCGACCGCGACGCCGCCGCCGAGGGCATGCTCGGCCGCGATGAAACCGGCGAGGGCTACATCAAGCTCAACTACTTCAACCTGTTCTGGGTATTCCTCGTCTGCTGCGTGCTCGGCCTGATCGCCGAGGACATCTGGCACATGACGGTCGACGATCCAGGCGTCTACCAGGACCGCGCCGGCATGCTGTTTGGTCCCTTCAGCCCCATCTATGGCTTTGGCGCCGTACTCATGACCATGGTGCTCAACCGCTTCTATAAAAAGAACCCCGTCATCATTTTCCTGGTAAGCGCTGTGCTCGGCGCGAGCTTTGAGGTGTTCGTGGGCTGGTTTATGCAGACCTCATTTGGCGTGGTCTCGTGGAGCTACTCGCACATGAAGCTGTTCGGCATGCCCGACCCACTCGCCGTCCTTACGGGCGGACGCACCTGCACGGGCTTTGCCTGTCTGTGGGGCCTGGGTGGCCTTATCTGGATCAAGCTGCTGCTGCCGAGGCTGCTCAAGCTCATCAACATGATTCCGTGGAAGAGTCGCTACTCGGCTACCGTCATCTTTACCGTCATTATGCTGGTCGACGGCGTCATGACGCTGCAGTCGCTCGACTACTGGTACCAGCGCGTCAACGGCACGGAGCCGGATATTCCCGTCGCGCAGTTCTACGGCAAGTATTTCGATAACGACTACATGGAGAACCGCTTCCAGAGCATGACCATGAGCCCCAAGGATGCGACGCGCGTGTAGCGCCCACCGCGCCCAAAACGCAAAATGCCCGCCGGTATCACGTACCGGCGGGCATTTTTATAAGCGACCCTTCTATCGACGCAAGCCCCTATGCCTCGCGCTCGACCTCGCTCACACACTCATTTTTGATGGTACCGACGAGCGCCTGCAGCGCATCGACCACATGCGGGCGAATGTCCCCGCCAATGAGCACGAGCATGATGTCGTCGCCTACGGCGAGCTCGCCGCTCGCCAGCCACACGCGCACATAGCCGATACCCGGCATCGCGCGCGTTGCCTCGATAGCGGCCTGTACCTTTTCGGCATCGAAGCCAAACACCATGCCGCCCACCTTATGTCCAGGCGCCACACCATCTGTCTCGACCCCACGCGCCTCGGACTTAGGCGTCGCACGCACCACGCCGTTATGCGTCAGGTACATCCCACAATCAGCCGCCGAAGCATCGGCCTTGGCCTCGCGCAGCCAAGCATCAACCGAAGGCATCGATTTGCCATTCTCAAACATCATTTCTCCTTTTGCTTTCCAGGGTAGTCTTTTTGGGACGGGACTCCCGGACACTTTATTCCTCGACCGGCGTGAGCACCATGACGGCGCGCGTATTGCTAAATGACAGTGAACGACAGGTCACAAGTGTTACGACCTTGGTTGCCGAAGCGGCACGGTCGGTGGCATCGCTCGCCACGGCAGAGGCACCGTCGAGCATCTCGGACAGGTAATTCTTCAGTCCGTCATCGCCCTCAAAGTTGGGCGTGCGCGCCTTGGCATACGTGTCCTCGACCACCTTGGTCGCCAGCGGGCGCAACTTATACGTCGCATCGCGCGTGATGTAGTACACGTATTCCATGCTGTCGAACGTCGCCTGATCGGTCGTGTTCGAAATCACGTTGAACATCGAGCCGTCATTCATGTGATGGCCGTAAATCGTGGTCTGCTGATCCACCATGCCCGGCGCGGTGTCGTCGCTATCCAAGAAGATGGCGCCCGACGCATTGGCGGTGCCGTCGAACAGCGTGTTGAGGTACTTGGAGTTGTTGTTGGTCTGCACCACGGGGTAGTTGATGTTGGTGCCGGGCGCGTAAATCCAACCCACAACCTCGGGATTCGTCTGGGCAAGCGCATTGAAGTCGATAATCGGCACGCCACCGGTGTCCTTGTCGCTCACATATTGCTTTTCGATCTTTTGATACGACTCGCTCGCCTGCTTGTAGCCAATCTGCGCGTTGATAAAGATGGCGGCTGCAGCAACGATCAGGCCAATGCCGATGATGATGAGCAGAATGGGGATGACGGAGCGGCGCTTTTTGCGCGGCGGCTCGGTATAACTCGATGGCGCGGCATACGCCGAAGAACGAGGTGACTTCTTGGCCGCACTGTATGACGAAGGGCGATATGCAGCAGGTGTATCCGGACGGCAATGCTTCGCCGGCGTTACGGGACGCGGCGCATGAGCCTGCTGAGGAGAGGATGCCCGACCCTGCCGCATGGAGCGGGCCGACCCCGACTTGGCCGGATCGGGGATCTGAGAAGCCGAGAAACGTTTTCCCTGATAGTCGGACATGGCTCTCCTTATGCTGCAAATGGACTGGCAGAGCGCTTAGGCGTCAGCCATCTCCTGCTTCATCTTCTCGATAACCTTGCGGTACTCGGGGTCGCATGCGCCCAGAATCTGCGTGGCGTAAATGGCAGCGTTCTTGGCACCGTTGATGGCAACGCAGGCAACGGGCACGCCCGAAGGCATCTGCACCATCGACAGCAGCGAGTCCATACCACCCAGATCGCTCGTCTTCATAGGCACGCCGATGACCGGCAGCGGCGTAAACGCAGCCACGACACCGCCCAGGTGAGCAGCCTTGCCGGCAGCAGCGATAATCACCTTGATGCCGCGGTCAGCAGCAGTCGAGGCCCACTCATGGACCTTCGCCGGCGTACGGTGCGCGCTTGCAATCACGAGCTCATAGGGCACGCCCAGCGCCTCGAGCTCGGCGGTGCAACCTTCCATAACGCCCAAATCGGACTTGGAGCCCATAATGATCCCGACAACCGGCTTCTGATCTGCCATAAACAAAGACCTCCTGCTGAGAGCGGCGACGCGGCGGATCCGCGACCCTTAACTGCAAATAATTCAAGTATAGCCGCCGATGCTGATGTGTTCGGCGGGAGACGGAACGCTTTGCGAGATTAAGGCCGAAGGGTCGGAGCTTTCCGCCTACATTCAAAAAGCGTGCCCACCGTCCTTGGGTGGGACGGCGGGCACGCTTGCTTAGCTGTTGCTGGGGCTACTTAGCCTTGCTGCGACGATGGAAGAAAGCGCCGATCGCGGCGATGATGGCGCCAAGACCACCGACGGTCGCGACGGTCGCCGCCGTCTGGTCTCCGGTATTGGGAATCGCCGAACCGTTCTTCTTGCTGCCCTGGGCCTTGTCGCCTGCGGGCTTGCCCGCCTGGTTGCCGCCGTTCGAGCCATTGCCGGAACCCTGGTTGCCCGAGCCGCCCTGATTGCCGGAATCGGCATCCTTGAGGCTCTCAATAGCCAGCTTGAGCTGGTCATAGGCCGCCTGGAGCTGGGTGTCGGAAGCATTCTCATCACCCAAGACGTCCTCGGCGTAGGTAATGGCATCCGTCAGGGCCTTGACAGACTCGGCCGTCTTGCCCCTGGTGTCAGTCTCCTTCGCCTGCTTGACCAGGGCCTTGAGCTGCTTCTTAGTCGGATTCTCGACCGGGGCCACCGGGGTCTTCTCGAGCGCGCCGCGGGCGCTCTCGAGCGCCCTGAGCGCCTGGTCGACCTCGTCCTGCGTGGCTTTCTCGTCGCTCAAGATGGCGCGGGCGCTCGCCAGGGCGTTCTCGAGCGCCGTCCAGGAGGCCTCGGTGTAGTCACCGGCCTTGAGGTCGCCGGCAGCAACCTCGGCATCAACCTTTTCGATCGCGGTAGCGAGATCATCCTTCGCCACCGGATCGGGGACGGCCGTACCGTAGAACTTGAGCTCCGCCATGCTGCAGTAGGCATCAACGTTACCACCGCCGGCATGAATCACCTTGACGGTCACGTAGCGACCGCGCGCGGCGCCAAAGCTCATCTGTTTCCAGTCGCCACGGTCGGTGAGCACGCGGCCGTCGTTGTCGAAGGCGAACGTACCCATCGACGCGGCGGTGCCCATCTCATAACCGTCGGAAGTGTCGGAGACCAGTATCTCGGCCTCGAAGATATCGCCGTTAGTGCCGCCGTCCTGGCGCGGCAGGAATGTAACGTCGGTGAGATCGTACTCGCGGCCCAGGTCGACACTCAGATACTGGGGCATACCGGTCCCATGGGCCCAGTCGCTGTGCCAAAGCGTCCGCTCGTCGCCGTCGAGAGCGTTGACGGCGTTGCTGCCCTCGTAGTCGGCCTCACTCGAGAAGCCGGCCACCTTGACGTTCTTGCGGTTCTCGGGCGTGTTGATAAGAATCTTCTCATCAACAGGGCGCATCTTGAGGCCGTCGATTGCCTTCTCGATCCTGGCCGTGGCGTCTGCGACATCCTTCTTGCTATAGCTGCCTTGGCCGCCGTCGAGGAGCTTCTGAGCCGCCTCGACCGCAGCGGTGAGAGCTGCATAGGAATCCTTAGTGTAGACGGACTCGCTGTAGCCCGCGGCCTTGGAAAGCGCTGCCACGAGCGCAGAGGTATCGACACCAGCCTTGACCTCGACCTCATAGGATGCGGTCTTGGAGGGGTCGAGTACCGACGCCACCGTGATCTTTGCCTTGCCGGCCTTGTTGGCACGCAGGTAGTAGCTCACGCTATCGCCAGCCTGAACAGCGGAGACGCTTACCACAGAGGGGTCGGAGCTCTCGACCGTCACATAGGGGTAGCCGGCGCTCTCAGGCGTGGCCTTGGCGTCGACGAGCGTAACGTCGCCTTCAAAGAACTCGGTCTGGTTCTTGCCTAGCTCGACACCCTCGATGGCCTCGACACCCTGCGTGTAGTTGAAGTTGACCTCACGCAGTGTGAGCATCTGGTCACCCGATGCCTCAAGCGGCGTGACCTCGACCTTGGTCGCCTTCTTGCCCTTGTTCTCGGCAGAGAGGCCAAAGGCGTAGCGAGCCCGGAAGGAATCGTACTCCCCGCCCGCGAACTCTTGGGTCGAGCCATCCTCGAACGTCACGACAGCCTTGATCTTCTGCACGGTTCCGTTGCCACCGTTGCGGTTAACGACCTCGACACTATCGAGTTTCGACGGCGTCTTAAATGCGAATGTCATCGTGGTGGGAAGCTTCACGTAACTCGGAAGCTTACCCTCGCTGTCCCAGTTGCCGCTCCAGTTCCATAGGAACTCAAAGCCGTTGTCGCCCTCGTTATTATCGAACAGCGCGTTATAGCTCTTCTGCTGGATAAGTTTCTCGACGTTGGTCCCGTCGTCGGTCGTGAGCTCATCGTTGGTCATCGTGATGTTGAAGGCATCCTGACCGTACTCGGCGACCGTTGGCTGAGGAACATCCGGCATCGTCACCGTGCCGTCGCTCGCAAACTCAAGTGCGTCGCATGCCGGACCGATGAGCCAAGATGTTGAGGGCAGTTCGACCTTGCCGGCGGTCTTGGCCTTGAGCTTGAAACTCGCCACCGCGCCGGTACCGTTGTAGAGCTTGCCATCGCCGCGGTTGGCAAAGGCGAGATTGATAGTCTGCGTTCTGTCCGCGAACTGGACCTTCTCGCGAGACAGGTTCTCCATGCCGGCAGTCGAGCCGTCCTGCGCGATGCTCTCGGACACAAACTCGAACTGGTCGCTCTTGAAGTTGACGAGAGCGCCCAGGGCGTTGACGTTCTTGGCGTCGGCCGCATAGACATCAACGGTGATCTCATCACCGGCCTCGACCTCGGTCTTGCTCGGAATCACCGCGAGCGAACCTGCGACCTTGCCCTTTTGTTTAGTGCCGCCGTCAAGACCCGCCATGGTGAACGAGTAATCGTAGACGTCGTAAACGCCGTTATCGTTGAGGTCGGCGAAGTGGTCGCGGATCTGCGAACCGAACGTCGGGGTATCGGGCTCGCGATTCTCGAGGCCCAGATAGTTCTTCATGTTGGAGTAGTCTCCGTCGGAGATCGTGGCCTTGTTGAGGTTGGAGCCCACGGCGAAGCCATCCGTGCCGTCGGTCTTGTAGATGGCAATCTCGGACGCGGAGAAGAAATTGCCGACCGAGGCGAGCGGTGTCATGCGCACGTAACGGGCGGCCACAGTGCCGTCAAACGCTACCGTCTTACAATCAGCGGAACGTGCCCAATCGACCTCCTGGCTCGTCCAGTGGACGCCATCGAGACTCGTCTCAACACGCATCTTGGTCACAGTGCCGTTGCCGGCGTCATCGCGCGGATAGTACTCGAGCTTATCGAGCTTGTAAGCGCGTCCATAGTCAACGGTAAGCGCCTTGCCCAGATCGTTGCCACCGGAGTGGAAACCGCCGTCGCCCGACTGGAACTCATGGTCGAAGGCGAGCTCGGCCTTATGGCTGCCGTAAAGTGAGCCCTCCCAGGTGATTTGCTCGGCGTCGGGGACGTTCCGCCACGGATCGAGTGCGGAGTTCGCCTCGAGCACATCGCTCCAGGCGGAGTAACCCTCGGCGTTGCGCGAACGAATCTGGTAGGTGTGCTTGCTATTGTAGGCGAGGTCGGTGTGCGTGAACTCGGCCGCATCACCCACGGCAAACACAGTGCCGTCGACCTTAAGGTCGTAGGAGGTAGCACCATCGACCTTTCCCCAGGTGAGCTTTATGCTCGTTGGGGTCGTGACGTCCTCGGGGGCAGCAAGGTTCGTGGGTGCGGAGAGGTTCTCGTTGAGGCGATCGGCTGTGAGCGTGGCGTCGGCATTCACGAAACCGCCCAGCTCAAGCGTCTGCGCCGCTGCAGCAACATCGGTCTTCGCGAACTTGACGTAGACCTTGGGGTTCGTGGTGATCTTGGTGTTGTTAAAGCTCTCGCCCTGCTCGGCCTCGGTGCCGTCCGCATCGCTGCCGTAGTGGTTGAGGTTGGGGGTCTCGCTGTAGAAGTAGACCGCCTGGCCGGCCTCGGGGGTCGCGGCGTCAAAGGTCTCCTGCGAGTCGACCTCAACCACGTTGAGTGCGGATCCGCCGTTCTTGGCGACAACGCTCGTGGGCTTGGCGGACACATTGGCCACGAAGGTCGTGGTGCGGTTGGAGTCGTAGCCGTTGTAGCCGCCCTTCGAGGCCTCGGCGGTAAAGGTCGCGGTGCCGCCTGCGGCCTTGGAGCTGTAGACGGTGCTCACATGCTCACCGTAGGAGATATTGTCGATCGTGCCGTAGGAATCGTCCTCAGTCGTGTTGTTTTCGATGGAGGAGCCGTCGTCCTCGTACTGCGTAAAGGTGCCGTCGCCCTCGGTGGCGAAGAACTCGACGATACGCTGACTGCGGTCGGTACCCTTGGTGTTGGTGTCGCTCACTGCCTCGGGGTTGTTGTTCTCGGCGTACATCGGCACGATAGCGTTGGCCTTCACAAACAGCGGCAGCTTCCAAAGCGGAGCCTCGTAGTTGTTGAGAACCTGGCCGCCGCGATACTGCTTACCCGAGAAGTAATCGATCCAGATGGTGGGATTCTCGTCGGTGCCGTAGTTGGGGAGGTAAATCCCATTGCGAATGTCGTTGCCGTTCTCGTCTGCCTGGGTATCCTGATACACCGGTGCCACTAGGAAGTTCTCACCGAACATATACTGGTACTGCGTCGAAGTGCTTGCGGCGTACTCGGAGTTGTCGGAAAGCAGCATGGCGCGGATCATGGGCAGGCCGGCATCGCCGTTACCCGTGTCGATGTTGGCCGCCGAGGCCGCGCTCGTGTAGATATAGGGCATGAGCTGCGCCTTGAGCTTGAGGTAGAAGCGCGAGATGCCTGTGTAGGGATCGCCGTGCGTCATGGGCGATTTACGGTAGGTGCCCCAACCGTCCATGTCAAGCATAGAGGGCGTGAACGTCTTCCACTGGTAGTCACGCGCAGAGATGATGGGGTCGCCGCCAAAGATGCCATCCATGTCGGAGCCGATGTTGGGGTTGCCCGAAAGACTCTGACCGATATACGTGGGGATATGGAAGCGAATGTACTCCCAGTTACCGCCATACTGGTCGCCGGTCCAAATGCCACCAAAGCGCTGCGTGCCGGCCCAACCATCGAGCGTGATGATGTTGGGGCGCTTGTTAGCGCCGGTCGTCACCGTGTCATAAGCTGTCTTGATGCCATTAAGACCAAAGGAGTAGCCAGATCCAACCCAGGCAACGTCGGTCTTAAGGGTAGAGATGCCTCCCGTCTTGACCTCGGCGTCGAAGTCGCGAAGCAGGTGCCACGGGGTCTCGGAGTTGCTGTCGGGCTCAAGGTTGGACTGGGTCCACAAGCCCGTGCTCACACCCTTGGAGTTGGCATACTCGGTGAACTTCTTAAGGTTGTCGACATTGGCACGCACAGCGTTAAGACGGTCGGCCGAGCTCGTTCCGTCGGAGTTGACGCCGCCGGTCTTGTAGTAACCGTTCTGGCCATAGCCGGCGCCGTAGCCGTCGTTCGGCAGGAACCAACCGAGCGGCATGTCGTTGTCCTCGTAGTCATCGATAACCTGCCGAGCAGAGAACTGGCGGTCGAAATCGGTCGCTTTCATGTTCTCGGTATCAACCGAAGGGCCCTCACCGTTGAGCGTCTCGGCCGCAAGTGTGCCGTCGAGCTTGTAGCCCGTCGACATGCCAGACTCGTACTTAACGTCGCCCTTCTCGCTCGAGGACTTGCTGCCCTTGGTCTCCCACTTCTTTTGACCCGAGGTCGTTGACCAGCCATCACGGTTATAGGCATTAAGATGACCAAGGTAGAACCCGTACTCGGGCAGCAGTACCGGGTTACCGGTCACCTTGTAGTAGTCCTGCAGCATCTCGGTTGCCACGTTCGAAGCGCCCTCGTTGGTCGCCACGAAGTAGTAGGCATCAAACTCATTCTCGCTGTGCAAAGTCGTGACCGTCGATGAGTCCGTGGAACCGAAGTCGTAGGAACCCTCTGCAAACGTGTTTCGGAGTACGCCGTAGCCGTCACTCGTCCAATAAAACGGGTTGGGCGAGGCAACGCCGCCATCAGTCCAGTTGTTCGTGTTGGAGATGGCGATGGTCTGGTTGGTGTGCAGGAAGCGTCCGTTCTGGGTGCCGCCGCCAAAGAAGTTCTCGGACTTCTCCTTGGCGAGCGTCTGGACGGTACCCTTCTTATCAAGGTCGAGGGACGCGGACTCGGAAACCACGACACGGTCGCCTGACTTGATACTCATCTTGCCAGTCGCCTTGTCCAGGATCACGGTCGCCTTTCCGCCGGTGATCTCGATAGTGTCGCCCTTGTCGGCAACCGTCGCGCTCGGCTTGCTGTAGGTGTCCGAGGTATCGGGCTGAGCCTGGATTTTAGCCGTGTGGGACTTACTGCGCGGTGTGGCGTAATCGGAAAACTCACCCTTGGGGTCGACGTTATAACGGAAAATACCGTCCTCGAGGAACGTAATACGGCCCTTGATGCCGTCAGCGAAATCGATGTCGACGACATTCGAGGCAGACTGGGACACGGTCGCTGAGTCGACGCCCTTGAGTGGCGTGGCAATCGCCTGCTGGGGATTGGCAAACACGAGCGTCGCTGCAGTGGCAACGAGGACCGCGCTTCCCTTCACCCACCGTTTCGTAAAAATGGAATTCCTGCGCACCTGGGATCCTTTCTTCCGACATGCCGAGGACGCCCCCCCCCCGGCAGCATGGGAAAACGTATCAAACGGGGATGTTCGGTACATTCCGCACAATGGGGCCACCCGTTACCAAGGGGCCAACTGGTAGTAACCAGATAGCCACCTACTAGGTCATATCAATATATCGGAGCACTTGCGCAACCAAGTTCGGAAGTCCACCAACGGCAGTAAAATGAGCGTCAACGGCAAGGTAGGCTTAATAAGCCATACCAATTGGTTCTTCAGTCAAATACCAATCTAGCAAAAATGTACTGTTTATCTGGTATTACACAGACCATACCTTTCCCTCGGGAACTGGGCTTCGCGAAGTTTCCCGAGGGAAAGGCTCAGCCGCCACCCTGCGACCTACCGGGGGTTGCCATGGCGTACGTTGGCTGATTTGGTTTGGATAAAAAGGTTGGCGGAGAGTGATGGGCAGTTAGTTCAGATACGTATAATTTGGCCGTGGCCTTGGGCACGAAACTGCCGCTTGGAAGCCGGCGCGGACCCAGTATTGGGCCGTTCCCAGCTTGACAGAGCGTCTTTATCGATTCAGATTGCCAAAAATAGGCTGAATGAGTCCAAATCGATCTTCTCCTACTCTCTAGAAAACACGAATTTGAACTAACTGTCCAGAGGCGTCCTCGACTAACAGAAAAAGGCCTCCATACAAAGAGTGGGCCCTGCCGCTCGAACGAACGGCAGGGCCCACACTCACTTTCTTTTTCAGCCCTAGTCATCGCGCAAAGCCCCTTCGGCAGCACACGGTGCAGCTAAGTCACCGCAGGCCGGGGCGGGAGGCGGTCCTTTCTCTCGGAAAACTTCGCGAAGCCCAGTTTCCGAGAGAAAGTGTCCGGCTGCCGCCCCGGCCGGCCAGGTCAACTACACCGTGTGCTGCGGCAGGTCCTGCAGGGCGATGACGTCCATGCCCATGTCATTGGCGCTGCCATGACCCTGCTGGTCCTCGCGCACGGCCTCGATGGCACTCACGTACGTGTTGGCGGCAGACATCGCCGTCACGCAGGTCACACCGCGACGCACGGCCTCGGTACGTAGCAGGTAGCCATCGCCACGCGAGCCCGGACCGTACGGCGTATTGATGATCACCGCGATCTTGCCATCGGCGATCAGGTCACCGATGTTGGGACGCTCGCCGTCGTGCGGACCGCTAATCTTCTCCACGACTTCGCACGTCACGTTGCCTCCGCGCAGCACGCGCGCCGTACCCTCGGTAGAGCAAATGTCAAAGCCCAGGTAGCGCAGGATGCGGGCGACCGAAAGGATATGGCGCTTGTCGCGGTCGCACACACTGATGAACACCTTGCCGCTGCTCGGGTCGGGCAGCTTGTAGTCGATCGCCAGCTGCGTCTTGGCGTATGCCTCGGGATAGCTCTTGGCGATACCCATGACCTCGCCCGTCGACTTCATCTCGGGTCCCAGGATAACGTCGGCTCCCGGGAAACGGCCCCAGGGCATAACGGCTTCCTTCATGCAGAACCAGTCCAGCTGACGCTCGTCGCTCGGCAGGCCCAGGCTCGCGATGGAATCGCCCGCCATGATACGCGCCGCGCACTTGGCCAGCGGCACGCCGGTGGCCTTGGAGATAAACGGCACGGTACGGCTGGCACGCGGGTTGGCCTCGATCACGTAGACGGTCTCGCCCTTAATGGCGTACTGCACGTTGACCAGGCCGCGGACTCCCAGCGCCATCGCGATGCGGCGCGTAGTCTCGCGGAGCTTCGCCTGCAGGCTCTCGCTAAAGCTAAACGGCGGAATGCACGTCGCGGAGTCGCCGGAGTGAATACCGGCCTCCTCGATATGCTCCAGGATACCGCCGATGTAGACCTCCTCGCCGTCGCACAGGGCGTCGACATCGGACTCGATCGCACCCTCCAAGAAGCGATCCAGATACACCGGGTAGTCGGGGCTAATGCGTGCAGCCTCGGTCATGTAATCGCGCAGATGCTCGGCATCGTAGGCGATCATCATGCCGCGGCCGCCCAGCACATAGCTCGGACGTACCAGCAGCGGGTAGCCAATGTGTGCGGCAACGGCCTCGGCCTCCTCAAACGAGGTGGCCTGGCCCGCCGGCGGGTACATGATGCCTAACTTGTCGAGCAGAGCGGCGAAGCGCTCGCGGTCCTCGGCAAAGTCGATGGCATCGGGCTTGGTGCCCATGATGTTCACGCCGCTCTCCTCGAGCATGCGCGCCAGCTTAAGCGGAGTCTGGCCGCCGAGCGTCACCACGACGCCGTCGGGGCGCTCAACATCGATAACGTCCATGACGTCCTCGTAGGTGAGCGGCTCAAAGTACAGGCGGTCGGACGTGTCATAGTCGGTCGAGACGGTCTCGGGATTGCAGTTGACCATGATGGTCTCAAAGCCGCGGGCCGCCAGCGCGTAGCTCGCGTGCACGCAACAGTAATCGAACTCGATACCCTGGCCAATGCGGTTGGGACCGGCGCCCAGGATCATCGCCTTGGGCTTGTCCGCCGGCGTGGTCTCGTCGGGAGCCACGCACTTCTTGGCGAGCGGGCTTGTGCGGTAGATGTTCTCGTACGTCTTGTAGTGGTACTCCGTGGCGCTCGAGAACTCCGCAGCGCAGGTATCGACCGTCTTCATGCTGGGAACCACGCCCAGGCCCTTGCGGTAGGCGCGCACAAAGCGCTCGTCCGAGCCGGTCAGCGCGGCGATCTCGGCGTCGCTCGTGCCATACTGCTTGAGCAGGCGCATCGCGTCGGCGTCGATATCCTCCACACGCAGGCCGCGGATGCTCTCCTGGACCTGCACCATATCGTTGATGCGATTGAGATACCACGGGTCGATGCCGCAAATGGCATGGATACGCGCAACGTCCCAGCTGCGGCGCAGGGCCTCGACCACAAAGAAGATGCGATGCTCGGTCGGGGTTGCCACGGCCTGAGCGAGCTCATCGTCGCTCAGCTTGTCGGCACCTTCCTTGCCACCGGCACAAATGCCCTGATGCCCGTCCTCCAGCGAACGCATGGCCTTGCCGAAGGCCTCCTCAAAGGTGCGGCCGATCGCCATGATCTCGCCCACGGCCTTCATGCGCGTGGTGAGCGTGGGGTCGGTACCCTTGAACTTCTCGAAGGCAAAGCGCGGCACCTTGACCACGCAGTAGTCAATCGTGGGCTCAAAGCAGGCAGGCGTTGCCTTGGTAATGTCGTTGACGATCTCGTCGAGCGTGTAGCCCACGGCCAGGCGCGCGGCGGCCTTAGCGATGGGGAAGCCCGTGGCCTTGGAGGCCAGCGCGGACGAACGGCTCACGCGCGGGTTCATCTCGATGACGATCAGGCGGCCGGTCTGAGGGTTCACGGCAAACTGCACGTTGGAGCCGCCGGTCTCGACGCCAATCTTCTCCAGAATGGCGAGCGACGCGACACGCATGCGCTGGTACTCAAGGTCACTTAGTGTCTGCGCCGGCGCCACGGTGATGGAGTCGCCGGTATGCACGCCCATGGGGTCGAGATTCTCGATGGAGCACACGATGATGCCGTTGCCGGCGTGGTCACGCATGACCTCCATCTCGTACTCTTTCCAGCCCTCGATGGACTCCTCGACCAGCACCTCGTGGGCGGGCGAGAGCTCGAGGCCCTGACCCACGATGGAGACGAGCTCCTCGTGGGTGTGAGCGATGCCGCCGCCGGCGCCGCCGAGGGTAAAGCTCGGGCGCAGTACGCAGGGATAGCCCACGCGCTCGGCGATAGCCTCGGCGTCGGCCACGCTGTAGGCGTAGCCCGAGCGCGCGACCTCCAGGCCAATCTCGGCCATGGCCTCGTTAAAGAGCTTGCGGTCCTCGCCGCGCTCGATAGCGGCCAGGTCGCAGCCGATCATCTCGACGCCGTATTTGTCGAGCGTATCGTCTTTTGCCAGCTCGACGGCGGCGTTCAGACCGGTCTGGCCGCCCAGCGTAGGCAGCAGCGCGTCCGGGCGCTCCTTTTTGATCACGCGCTCGATAAACTCGGCGGTGATGGGCTCAACATAGGTGCGGTCGGCAAGACCGGGGTCGGTCATGATGGTCGCCGGGTTGGAGTTGACCAGGATGACCTCAAAGCCATCCTCCTTGAGCACCTTGCAGGCCTGTGCGCCGGAGTAGTCAAACTCACAGGCCTGACCGATAACGATGGGGCCAGAACCAATGACGAGGATGCGCTTGATGTCAGTACGTTTCGGCATTGTTAGTTCTCCTCGGTCGCAGCGTTCTCGGACTCGGCGAAATTCCAGCCGGCGAGGCGGTCCTTCGCGGTGTCGATGTCCAGGTAGTTCTCCTCGCCGTCCATGAGTCGCGTAAAGGCGGTAAAGAGATAGTGGGCATCGGTGGGGCCAGGCGAAGCCTCGGGGTGGTACTGGACCGAGAAGCACGGGGCGTCGAGCAGCTGGATGCCCTCGGCGGTGCCGTCGTTGAGGTTCACATGTGTCAGGCGAATGCGACCAAAGCGCTCGTTCATCACGACCGGCGCGATGCCGCGACGCACCCAGGCGCGCAGGTCGCCATCGGCCGCATGCTCGGTTTCGCCGCCGGAAAGCTCCGGAATCAGTTTGCCCAGACTGGGGAACAGCAGGCCAAAGCCGTGGTTTTGCGCGGTGATCTCCACGCGACGGCTCACCAGATTCATAACCGGCTGGTTACCGCCACGGTGACCGAATTTAAGCTTTTCCATTTGGGCGCCGCAGGCCAGGCTGATCATCTGGTGACCGAGGCAAATGCCAAAGACCGGCACCTTGCCGATCAGCCGCTGTACCTGCTCATAGGTCTCCACCACGGCATCGGGGTCGCCGGGGCCGTTGGACAAAAAGACGCCATCGGGATTCATGTTGAGCACCTGCTGGGCGGGCGTATCCCACGGCACGACGGTGAGATCGCAGCCGGCACGGACCAGGCCCTCCAGAATACCGCGCTTCACACCGCAGTCGTAGGCGACCACTTTGTGACGGGCAGGAGCGGCAGCCGCAAGCGCAAAGTCATGCGTGGCAGGCAGGTCGGCGGCCACAAACTCGTGAGGCGCGGGGCAACTTACGGTCTTGACCAGGTTCTCGCCTACCAGCGTGGGCGCAGCGGACAAGCGCTCGGCAAGCTCGTCGACGTCGAAGATCTCTGTCGAGATAATGCCCATCTTGGAACCATTGTCGCGCAGATGGCGCACCAGAGCGCGGGTGTCGATACCCTCGATAGCGACGATGCCGTGAGCGCGCAGGTACTCCGGCACGCTGACGGCCGAGCGCCAGTTAGAAGGCGTGGCGCACATATCGCGAACGATCATGCCGCGCATAGCCGGAGCGCTCGCAGGGCGCACGGCGTCGCCGGGGAAGGCCGACTGGACATCGGTCTCGTCGATACCGTAATTGCCGATCTGCGGATAGGTCATGGTTACAATTTGGCCGGCATAACTCGGGTCGGTCATGACCTCAAAGTAGCCCTCGAGCGAGGTGTTGAAGCAGACTTCGCCGGTCGCGGTGCCCTCGGCGCCGCATGCACGTCCATAAAAAATGGTCCCATCCTCAAGATACAGGATACAGGGACCGCAGGTGCCCTTGCTGGTTTTGGCCAGCATACGCTGGCAAAGCTCGCTGGGCGCGAAGGTGCGGGCGGCAGCGCCCGCGGTATGGTTGTTCGCCATAATTCTCCTTCCCGGTCTCACAGGACCGGCTTAAAGGTGTGTAGTTAGGCCTCGCGGTATTGTAACCGCAAGCATGCCTCATGGCGTTAATTTCATCGAAATGTTTACGAAATGATAATTATGACTTTCTATGCATAATGATTATTTAATCCCCGTCCCAGAAAAATTATCCCGCGTGGGCTTGTGGCTCACGCGGGATAATGGCCTCTTACTTTTGCTTGTCCTGTTCCAGCAGATCGGACGGTGAGCGATCGGGCTTGCCGCCGCGGAAAATCTCGCGGCCATGCAGACGATGCTCCAGGTCACGTTCGGCCTTTTCCTCGTCAATCTTGGTCTGGCTCACCACCGGGTCCTCGATCAGCGACGAAACCGAGTTCACCTGTTTTTGAATGCGCTCGGCAATGGTGTCGTCCATGCTTACGATGCGCATCTTCCAGTCGATACTCGTGGCGTTGGATGAGCTCTTGGTCCACACAAACGTCAAAATGGCGCTCTGATGACCCCGCGCGGGAAACATGCCAAAGAAGGAATCGTGCTGAATGTTGCTATCCTCGTCGATATAGGCGTGAACGTTATACACCACGCGGTCGATCTTATCGTTGAGCAGCGCGTTGGTCGCAAGCGCAGCGGCCTGAATCTGCCCGTTGGACAGCAGCTCGAGCTCGTTGGCAGACGATGTGTCCAACACCGTCACCTCGACCGTGCCCGTACGCTCATCAGCTTCATCGACGGTAAAGTCGAGCGGGAACTGCGTAAAGCCGTTGCCCCACTCAAGGCCGCCCTTCAGCGCCGTCGAAACGGTATCGACCGAAACGCTCTCGGACAGGTTGGCGGTGTTCAGGCGTCGCATCACGCCGTAGCCAATCTGCATGCCCACAATCAGCACCAAGATGCCAATGACCACGGCCATGGCAGTCTTCGTAATGGTATGGCTCACCTGCGAGCCCGAAGGGTCGTCCTCGGACAGCGGGTCGATATGTTTTGCCTGGCTCGCGCGGTCCTCGCTGCGCAGCTGCGCTAGCGCCGCTTTGTCACCGCGCTTGGCCGCAGCCTCCTTCTCACGCATGCGCTCGGTGCGCTTTTTGGCAAGCGTGGGATCCAAGACACCGGATGCATCGATTTCGGAGAATAACTCCGTCACTTCTTCCGGAGTCAAAGGGTTCTTGTCAGCCATAAACTTCCTGTCATATCAATCAGTCGAGCTCGTGCGCACGCGCACCTTCGAACTGCATTCGATAGTAACGGGCATAAGTGCCGCCACGGGCGAGAAGCTCCTCGTGCGTGCCACGCTCCACAACGCGACCATGCTCAACGGTCGCGATCTCATCGGCATGCTTAATGGTCGAAAGACGGTGGGCGATGATAATCGTGGTGCGGCCGCGTGCCAGCTCTTCGAGCGACTCCTGCACCGCCTCCTCGCTCTCGTTATCCAAAGCACTCGTCGCCTCATCCAAAATAAGGATCTTGGGGTTCTTGAGAAACACGCGCGCGATGGCAACACGCTGCTTCTGTCCGCCCGAAAGACGGCTGCCGCGCTCGCCCACGACCGTGTCATAGCCCTGTGGAAGCGACTCGATAAAGGCATCGATGTTGGCGCGACGGGCGGCCTCGGCGATCTCTTCAGCCGTAGCGCCCGGCTTGCCATAGGCGATGTTCTCGCCAATCGTACCGTCAAATAGATAGACATCCTGCTGCACCAGGCCGATGGCGCGGCGCAGGCTCTGCTGCGTCACATCGCGCACGTCCTGGCCGTCGATGCTAATGGATCCGGTAGCCACGTCATAAAAGCGCGGCAGCAGCGAACAGGTCGTGGACTTGCCGCCGCCCGAAGGGCCAACCAAAGCGATGGTCTGCCCGGGCTTGATGGACAGATTCATATGGTCGATAACGGGACGCTCTTCGGCATCGCCCTCGCCCAGCTCAACGTCCTCGTAGTTAAAGCACACGTCGTGATACTCCACGGCGCCGGCAGTCACCTGCAGATCCGTAGCGCCCGGCTTGTCCTGGATATCCGGCGCGGTCGAGAGCACCTCGTCCATGCGCTTAAAGCCGGCGATGGCCTTCTGATACGTTTCGGCCGAATTGACGAGTGTCTCGAGCGGCGTGCAGAACAGCGAAATATAGAGTGCAAAGGTCGCCATATCGACCGCCTGCAGCTGTCCCTGGGCGACCAGCCAGCCGCCCAGCAGCACCACGATCACATAGAGCACACCCGAGAGCAGGCCATACGTCGCGGTATAGACGCCCATGGCGTGATACATGTTCTCCTTGGACGAAAGATAGCGATTGTTGGAGGCGCGGAACTTGAAGCGTTCGGTCTCCTCATTGGCAAAACTCTTGACCACGCGCATGCCCGCCAGCGAATCCTGCAGCTGCGCATTGATGCCGCTGATCTTTTTGCGGTTGTCGCTAAAGACCTCGCGCATGCGCATGTTCTGCCAAAACATGATGACCGCAAACGCCGCCGTCACCACGGCCATGGCGAGCGCCAGCACCGGGGCGATGGTAAAGAGGATCACAAACGAGCCGATAATCTCGATGCCGCAGATGATGATCCACTCGGGCACGTGGTGCGCCGCCTCGCAGATATCGAACAGGTCGTTGACCACGCGGCTCATCATGTCGCCCGAGCTGTTGCGGTCAAAGTACGCAAAGCTAAAGCGCTCATACTGGTCAAACAGGTCCTCGCGCATCTTGGACTCCATACGCGCGCCCATCACGTGACCCCAATAGCTCACAAAATAGCGGCAGGCGCAACGGATGATATACATCAGCACCAAACCCACCGCGATCATACCGAGCGCCTGCATAATGGCAGCCTGACCCTGGGTAAACAACCCGCCGGTCAGATTGCGCAGAATAATAGGAAACGCAAGGTCAATGGCAGCAAGCACCAGAGCGCAAACAGTATCGGCAACAAAAAGCCCCATCTGGGGCTCGTAATACGAGAGAAACCTTTTAAACATGCAATCCTCGAAGAGAAATAAATAGCGTGAGAAATCCGGTTGAACCGGTCAGGCTGAAAACAAAGCGTCCCAACAAGCATAACGCCGATGTTCTGGCAGCGTCAGCGAAAACGTCCCTAAGCGAGCAAGGTGCCTTGAAAGAGGAGCGACGCGTACTTCGGTACGCGAGCGACGATTGAAAGGCAGATTGCCGCTTAGGGGCGTTTGCAGCGTCGACTCGTTACGCGGTTTGGTAAAACCGCGTAACCTAGAGCTCCGCGCCCCCAAGGCGATGCGCGATGCTATCGCAGGCCAAGGCGCCCACGACGGTCTTGGCGTCTTCGATCTTGCCGTCGAGTACGGCGTCGATCAACTCGTGCAGTGGCACCAGGTCCACGTTGACAAACTCGTCATCATCGGGGTTGGGCGCATCAAACTCCAGCTTGGTAGCCAAGTAGATGTGAATGATCTCGTCGCAAAAACCACAGGACGTGACAATCGACGTCAAAAAGCGAATGCGACCAGCCCTAAAGCCCGTCTCCTCATGCAGCTCGCGTTTGGCGCAATCGAGCGGGTCCTCGCCTGGATCGAGCTTGCCGGC
The DNA here is from genome assembly GCA_900542365.1 of uncultured Collinsella sp. Taxonomy (GTDB): domain Bacteria; phylum Actinomycetota; class Coriobacteriia; order Coriobacteriales; family Coriobacteriaceae; genus Collinsella. Next base: position 42,364 of record UQNH01000008.1, read on the forward strand.
GGGAATCTCGACCGTCACACGGTCGATGGCGGTGCGGTACTGACGCACCAGCACAATCTTGCCGCTCTCGGTCAGCGCCACAACGGCCGCCGCACCCGGATGGCGAACGATATCGCGGGCGCTGCGGCGACCGTTAGGCAGCTCAACCTCAAGACGGTGGACGTCGAGGATCTTGCCCTTCCAGGCGCACTCCTCCGAAAGAATCTTCTCGTGCAGCTCGGCATCGTGCGGGTCGTCGTCGCCCAGCACCAGCGCCGGCTCGTCAGCGACCTCGCCACCAGGTTCGCCCTCGGCGTGCCCATACATGCGGCTGTCCTCCTCGACGATCTGTGCGTCCACGAGCTCTTCGTTCTTCTCGTCCATCCGTCTCATTCCTCTCGGATTTTAGGCATCCCAGGCGTCGCGGCCGCGCAGCGCACGCAGGCCGATGTCGTGGCGCAGGGTCTTACCCTCAAAATCAATCTTCTCGCAGGCCTCGTAGGCAAGGTTGCGAGCGTTCTCGAACGTGTCGCCCAGAGCGGTCACGGCAAGCACGCGGCCACCATTGGTCACGAGCTGGCCGTCCACCACGGCAGTGCCCGCGTGGTACACGGTCACGTTCTCCATGGCCTCGGCATCGGCAATACCGGTGATGACCTTGCCCTTCTCGTAGCTGCCGGGATAACCCGCACTCGTCAGGACAACGGCCACGGCCCACTCGTCACGCCAGTCGAGCTCAATCTGATCGAGCTCGCAGTTGGCGCAGGCGAGCATGACCTCGACCAGGTCGTTCTTAAGGCGCGGGAGCACGACCTGCGTCTCGGGGTCGCCAAAGCGGGCGTTGAACTCCAGCACCTTGGGGCCGGCGGGGGTGAGCATAAAGCCGCCATACAGGCAGCCGCGGTAGTCGATGCCCTCGGCAGCAAGCTCGGCAACGGTCTGCTCCATGACCGCCACCATGGTGGCGTGCTCCTCGTCGGTCACGATGGGCACCGGGCTGTAGACGCCCATGCCGCCGGTGTTGGGACCCTTGTCGCCCTCGAGCGCGCGCTTGTGGTCCTGCGAGGTGGCCATGGGGCGCACGGTCTTGCCGTCGGTAAAGGCCAAAAGCGAGCACTCGGGGCCGGTCAGCATCTCCTCGATAACCACGGTATTGCCGGCATCGCCAAAGGTGCCGCCAAAGCACTCGCGCACGGCCTCCTCGGCCTGCTCAAGTTCGATCGCCACGATGACGCCCTTGCCCGCGGCAAGGCCGTCGGCCTTGACGACCAGCGGGGCGCCCTGCTCGCGCACGTAGGCGAGAGCCGAAGCCTCGTCGGTAAACGAGCCGTAGGCTGCCGTCGGAATGCCCGCGCGCTCCATGAGCTGCTTGGAGAACAGCTTGGAGCCCTCCATCTGGGCGCCCTCGGCACCCGGGCCAAAGCAG
>UQNH01000009.1:0-42085 GCA_900542365.1 uncultured Collinsella sp.
GGCCAGCCCGTGGGAGGCCAGGGCGCCGCTGACCGGTGGACGGCACTGAGCCGTCGGATGACTTGAAGAAGGGGGAGGCCTCGCGGCCTCCCCCTTTTTTGCGTTTTATAAAGAGCTGTAATACAAGAACTCGCCTTCTTTTAGCTTGTCTTACTGTTTGGCTGTATTTTGAGTCCTTCTTTTGTATTTGCGCGATAATAACTCCCATTGGCGTTAGGGAGGACTTGATGTTTACCGTTTTTGTCTTGGGCAATATTGCTTCGGGTAAGTCGACTGCCTGCCGCTATCTCGAATCTCATGGCGCCATGCTTATCGATCTGGACGAGCTTGCCAAATCGCTGTATGTGCCAGGCTCCGATATCGTCAATGCCCTCGCGGAAGAATTTGGCTGGGATATTTTGGATGAGGAGGGCGGCATTCGCCGCAGCATCCTCGCTTCTCGAGCTTTCGCTTCTCCTGATTCGGTCGCACGGCTCAATGACCTTGTGCACCCCGTTCTCATTGAGCAGCTGTCACTGAGGATTCTCGATCCGGTTTGTTGTACGGTTTCATCTCCCCGTTATCCCTTTGCGGTTGTCGAGGTTTCTGCTCCGACTGGTTTTGAGGATGCATTTGGCTTGGCTGATGAAATTCTGGTCATCAGCGCCCCTTTGTCAGTTCGTCGCGAGCGTGCTATTCAGCGTGGCATGGAGCCATCTGATTTCGATGCCCGTTCTGCTTGCCAGCCCGATGAGTCTGCGCTGTGCAATCTCGCTACAACGGTGATTGATAATGCCGCAGGCGATAATTCGCTCTTTGAGCAGCTTGACTCATGGCTTGCATGCCATGGGTTTATAGACACTGCGAATAAGGAGGATGCCGATGCCTAAGACACGTTTCTTTGCGTGGTATCGCCTTATACCGCTGGCTGCCGTTTTTGCCTTCGGCCTTATCTCATTCGTTTACTCGTGTGCTCCTGCGGCTTTCTTTAAGCCGCTGTATCCCATTGACTACGAGGCGTATGTAAAGCAATCGAGCATTTCGCATAATCTGGATCCGTATCTGGTGTGCGCTGTCATTAAGTCGGAATCGAATTGGGATCCCGAGGCTGAGTCGAATCAGGGTGCTCAGGGATTGATGCAGCTGATGCCCGAGTCTGCCCAGGATATGATCGCCAAGGGTCTTGTCGACGGTGGGGGGTATTCGGCCGACAACCTTAACGATCCTGCTACGAATATCGAGTTTGGCTGCGCGTACCTCTCGTATCTCTTAACGTATTTCAACGGGTCGACGGATAGCGCTATTGCCGCATATAACGCCGGCATGGGCAATGTGGATGGTTGGGCGCAGCAGAGCACCTCGCTTCACAATGCGATTACCTTCCCCGAGACGCAGGCTTATCTGATTCGCGTCAATAATGCCTGGGTTCGCTATAAGACGCTCTATCCCGATCGGTTCGTATAGGACTAAGCCCACCTCCTGCGTATACTGCAGATGTATGAGTTAGGAGTATCCATGGCGGAATTTGAAGTAGAACGCGTTGGTGGTGAACTTAAGCGCTTTGGCGTTGAGGGCGCTGAGGTGCCGTTTGAAGTCGTTTCTCCCTATGAGCCTGCAGGTTCTCAGCCTAAGGCCATTGAGTCGCTTGTGCAGGGTGTGAGGGACGGAGACCGCTATCAGGTTTTGCTGGGCGTGACTGGTTCGGGCAAGACCTTCACGATGGCAAAGACTATTGAGGCCCTGGGAAAGCCGACGCTGGTCATGGCTCCGAATAAAACGCTCGCCGCTCAGCTTGCGAGCGAGCTCAAAGAGTTCTTTCCCAACAACGCTGTGGTCTACTTCGTCTCGTACTACGACTACTATCAGCCCGAGGCGTATGTGCCGCAAAGCGATACATATATCGAGAAAGACTCCTCGATTAACGAAGAGGTTGAGATGCTGCGACATCAGGCGACCGCATCGCTGCTCTCTCGACGCGATGTGATCGTTGTCGCATCGGTCTCGTGTATCTATGGCATTGGCTCTCCTGAGGACTATGCAGGTCTGGCTCCAAACGTCGACAAGAAGGTGCCGCTCGAGCGCGATGACTTTATCCATGCACTTATCGACATTCAATATGATCGCAATGACTATGACCTGGCACGCGGCACGTTCCGCGTGCGCGGCGATGTTGTCGACGTGTATCCGCCTTATGCCGAGCATCCGTTGCGGTTTGAGTTCTTTGGCGACGAGGTCGAGCTGATTGCCGAGATCGATGAGGTCACCGGTGAGATGCTTCGTGAGTACGAGGCCATCCCTGTATGGCCGGCATCGCACTACGTGACCGAGAAGCCGAAGGTCAAGGCGGCTCTGAAATCGATCAGCGAAGAGTGCGAGAAGCGCGTGGCGGAGCTCAAGGCGACCGACAAGTTGCTCGAGGCGCAGCGTCTGCAGCAGCGCACCGATTATGATCTTGAGATGCTCGAGACGATGGGCTTTTGCAACGGCATCGAGAACTACTCGCGTCATCTGGACGGTCGCAAGCCGGGTGAGCCGCCGTTTACCCTAATCGATTACTTTCCCAAGGATATGCTCTGCATCATCGATGAGAGCCATGTGACGGTGCCGCAGATTCGCGGCATGCACGAAGGTGACCGCTCGCGTAAGGTGACGCTGGTGGAACACGGTTTTCGCCTGCCCTCGGCGCTCGATAACCGCCCGCTTCGTTTCGATGAGTTTGAGGCAAGGATACCCCAGTTTATCTATGTTTCGGCCACGCCGGGCGACTACGAGCTGCGGGTGAGCCAAAACGATGTGGAGCAGATTATTCGTCCGACTGGCCTGCTCGACCCCAAGATTGACGTGCGTCCAGTTCGCGGCCAGATTGACGATCTTGAGGACGAGATTCGCGAGCGCGTTGCCCGCAAGGAGCGCGTGCTGGTGACCACGTTGACCAAGCGCATGGCCGAGGACCTGACCGACCATCTGCTCGACGCAGGCATTAAGGTCAATTACATGCACTCTGATACGGCGACAATGGACCGTGTCGAGATCCTGCGAACGCTGCGCGAGGGCAAGATCGATGTTCTCGTTGGCATCAACCTGCTTCGCGAGGGCTTGGATCTCCCCGAGGTCTCACTGGTGGCAATTCTCGATGCCGATAAGGAAGGCTTCTTGCGCAACCGCCGTTCGCTGATTCAGACGATTGGCCGTGCGGCCCGTAACGCCGATGGTGAAGTCATCATGTATGCAGACGTTGTGACCGATTCGATGAAAGAGGCCATCGAGGAGACGCAGCGCCGTCGCGAGATTCAGATGGCATATAACGAAGAACATGGCATTGTGCCCAAGACAGTGCGCAAGGCCATCAACGACATCTCAAGTTTTATTGCCGAGGCCGAAAAAACTGTGGGCTCCAAGGGACGCTCGAAGGGCGACTCTCTTGGCCATGGCGCATTCTATACGCCCGATGAGTCGGGCGAGGGCGGTGTGCCGGAAACGGTGGCGCCCGAGCAGACACTTGCGGAGCAGTTGGAAGAACTGCCGCATGACGAGCTTGTGCGGATCGTCGAAACCATGGAAGAGGATATGCGTAACGCTTCTGCCGCTATGGACTTTGAGGAGGCGGCGCGCCTGCGCGATGCCGTCGTTCAGATTCGGGCGATGCTCGAGGGTGCGTCTGAGGACGAGACGATCGAGCGCTTACGCTCGCAGGCCCGCAAGGGTTCCACGTTCGCATCGGGCAGAAAACGCCAGGGTGCACGGTTTAAGAAATAGCGAACAGGCCCCGAGTTCCCTGTGGAGCTCGGGGCCTGTGTCTTTTGCGCGCTGGAATTCGTGCGTTAGAGGTCCGCGATCAGGGCTTCGGCACAACGGATGCCGTCGGTGGCCGCGCTCATGATGCCGCCGGCATATCCAGCTCCCTCACCACAAGGGTAGAGGCCCGGGGTCGACACGGCATGGCACGTTCGGTCTCGGGTGACAGTGACCGGTGAGCTCGAACGAGTCTCCACGCCGGTAAGAACGGCATCGGGACGGTCGTAGCCTCGTAGCTTTTTTCCGAGTAGGGGAAGTCCCAGGCGGAGCGACTCGACGATATGCTGCGGCAGGGCTTCGTCAATTGTCGTCCAGGTCACACCGAGCGGATAGGTGGGCTTTACCTTTCCGGGCGCCTTGCTGGCGCGTCCTGCGAGGAAATCTCCGACGAGTTGTGCCGGTGCGTTCCAGTTGGAACCGCCCAGGCGATAGGCGGCCGCCTCGCAGGCGCGCTGGAGCTCGATGCCGGCGAGCGGGTCATCGTTGGGAAGGTCCTCAGGCGTGACGTTAACGAGCAGGGCGGCGTTTGCGTTGCGTCCGTCGCGGGCATTGAGGCTGGCGCCGTTGACGCACAGGTGGCCCTGCTCGGAAGAGGCGGCGACAACCTGCCCGCCGGGGCACATGCAAAACGAGAACACGCTGCGGCCGTTGGGAAGATGGGCGACGAGCTTGTAGGGGGCTGCTCCGAGGGCAGGATGTCCCGCCAAGGCTCCATATTGGGCTCGGTCGATGTCGCGCTGCGGATGCTCGATGCGAACGCCCATGGCAAAGGTCTTTTGTGCGAGGGCCACGTTGTGGTCCTTAAGGAGCTCAAAAATATCGCGAGCAGAATGCCCACAGGCGAGGATGAGGTGCTTTGTTTCGATTGGCTCGTAAGCGGCGTCTTGGGACGATTGGACATCGATACCGGTGATGGCGCCAGACGCGTCGGTGCGAATGTCGACGAGCTTCGTTCGATAACGGACGACACCTCCGAGCTGCTCGGTGCGCTGGGATATAGCGGTGACAACCTTGGGAAGGATGTCGGAGCCAATGTGCGGCTTGGCATCCCACAGAATATCGCGGGGCGCACCCGCCTCGACGAAGGTTTCGAGGATAAGGCGATGGGCGGGATTTTTTGTTCCCGTATTGAGCTTGCCGTCCGAGAAGGTCCCCGCGCCGCCCAGACCAAACTGAATATTGCTCTCGGGGTCGAGGATGCGCTCCTTTAGAAAGAGGTCGATCGCCTGCGAGCGGCGAAATGCCGGGTCGCCGCGCTCGATAAGCAAGGGCTTAAGACCTGCTTCGGCGAGCGTGAGCGCAGCGAAAAGGCCGGCGCATCCGGCGCCGACAACGACGGGGCGCTCTTTGGATGCGTCGGAAATGGGGGAGGGGAATGAAGGCTCATCGTCTTCTATCGCGCGTACGAGCGAGCGGTCACGTTCGGAAACGCTGTCGACCGCTTCTCGCTCGAGGTGGGGACTGGTCAGCTCAACACGAAAGCTCAGGATAAAATGGACGTCTCGTTTTTTGCGAGCGTCGATTGACTTGCGGTGGAGCTCGATGGACTTGATCTCGGAGTCTTTGCAACGTAGGACGCGCTTGGCGACTCGCTTGCCAACAATGAGGCAGGCATTTTCATCGCCGGCTTCATCGAGCGAAGCGTTGACTTGGGTGATTTCGATCATCGAGGTCTCCTTAGAGGCAAGAAAGAGGCCGTCCGGTATCCCAGACGGCCCGAATGCGTTTTTGATTATAGACTGCGCGGCTACAGGCTGCTTGCAGCGCGAATGCCCGAGAGCCATGCCCACGCAAGGTTAAAGCCTCCGCAATCGGCGTCGATGTCGAGCGCTTCGCCGCAGACGTAAAGCGGGGCGTCGACAACGCTGCGCGCGCGTAGACTGGGTGTTGAGATACTCTCGACAGATACGCCACCACGCGTGACCTGTGCCGAGCGCTCCTCGGCTGTTCCCTCAACGAGCAACTTAAAGTGCTTGAGGATCGAGACCAGGTGGATGACATCGTTGGAGCCTGGATGGCACTGCTCGAACGCCGTGCAGACGACGCGGGAGAGTTGCGGGGCGAGCATGCCGTCGAGCCAACGGGGATCGCGGGGCGAAAAGCCGCCGAGCAGCTCAACGCGCCGGTTGAGCATATCGAGCAGCTCGTCTTTGGAGAGGTCGGGGAAAACGTCGAGCAGGATCGTATCACCGCGCTGGATACGACGGGAGAGGTTGAAGACAGCGACGCCCGAGATGCCGAAGGCTCGAAACAGGACTTCACCGTCTTCGTGCCAGAGCTCATTATGATTGCGGGCGAGCGTCAAGCGGGCGCGGACGCGCAGGCCGTCCAACGTCTTGAGTGCCGCCCGATCGCCGACGACCGTTGCCGATACGGGGCAGAGGATGGGGCGCAGCGAAGTGAGGGGAAGGCGAAACGTATCGGCGATACCGGTGGGGTTGCCACCCGTGGCGATAATTACGGCATGTGCCTCCAGGGCCTCGTTCTTGCGAGGGACATCGGCGAGCGCTTTCCGAAGCGAGCGGAGCTCCGTTTTTCGGTCGTCGTGCTTTTTTGCCTTGAGCGCCCGCGCTGGACGGTCTATTTGGAGTGTCCAGCCTTCGGAAGCTTTGTGCGCCGAGGCAACGTTGGCTCCGCAGATTAAGGTAATACCTAGGCGGTCGCAAACGTTGAGAAGCGCGTCGCGCACCGATTCTGCGCGAAGGGAGCGCGGGTATAGCCGGCCTTCCTCGGAGGTTGTCATGATGCCCAGCGAGGAGAAGAAACCCATAAGCTCTTGTTCGGGTTGGGGGCCCATGACAGATTCGACGAATGCGGGGTGGTTATACCGCTGAGGATCAATCGATTCGTTGGAGAGGTTGCAGCGGCCGTTACCGGTCGCAAGGAGCTTTAGGCCGCAGGCGACATCGCGCTCAACGATGCAGACGCTTTTGCCAGCGCGTGCGGCCGTAATGGCGGCGGCGAGGCCTGAAGCCCCGCCGCCGATTACCAAGACGTCATAGAGGGCGCTCGCGTTCACTTAGGCCTCGTCGGTCTCGTGCGGGGTAATAGCCTCGACGGCAGAGACTGCCTTGGGCAACATGCCATCGGGCAGCGCAGTCTCGACCTCGCCCTTATCGCAGGCCTCGGCGAGTGCCGGATTAATGGGAAGCTGGCCCAAGATGTCGAGGTTATAGCGCTCTGCGACCTCGGGGAGCTTGCTCTTGCCAAAGACCTCGATCTTCTTGCCGCAGTCGGGGCACTCAATATAGCTCATGTTCTCGACAATGCCCAGAATGGGGACGTTCATCTTCTCGGCCATGTTGACCGCCTTGGCGACGATCATCGAGACCAGATCCTGCGGGCTCGTGACGATGACGATGCCGTCGACCGGCAGCGACTGGAAGACGGTGAGCGCAACGTCGCCTGTTCCCGGAGGCATGTCGACCAGTAGGTAGTCGATGGGGCCCCACGAGGTCTCGCTCCAGAACTGCCTAATGGCGCCTGCGATGACCGGACCGCGCCAAAGGACGGGGTCGGTCTCGTTTTGGAGCAGCAGGTTGGAGCTCATGACCTTGACGCCGTGCTCGGAGATTTCGGGCAGCATAAGGTTGCCAAGGGCATGGACGTGGCGTCCACTCATACCGAACATCTTGGGGATAGAGGGACCGGTGATGTCGGCATCGAGGACGCCGACCTTGTGGCCGTGACGGGCAAGCTCGGTGGCGATGGCACCGGTGACAAATGACTTGCCGACACCGCCCTTGCCGGAAAGCACGGCGATGACGCGCTTGACCTCGGACAGCGTGTTCTCCTCAAATTGCGACGGCGACGTTTGTCCGCCGGCGGCCTGTGCGTGTTCGCAACCCATGTATGACTCCTTTGTATATGCTGGGGCCGGGGCCCCGCGATGTGACACGAGCGTCATTGTACCCTCGTTTGCGAGCGGGAGTCATTTGCGATGCGTTTGGGCCGAGCGTGCTTGCAATACGATGGGCCCAAGCGAATGGGCGGGCTTACTGAACTTTGCTGGCGAACTCGAGGTATTGCATGCGCTGCAGCTTGTCGATCGTCGAGGCGTAGGGGCTGTCTTTCGATTCCAAGTCGTAGCGCAGCCCGTCGGCACCGAGATAGCCGGCGACATTGATGGTGGGCACATCTGACCTTGTCGCAAGCAGGGCCTTTTGGTAATTGGTGAGCGGGGCGCCGATCTTATTAAGGGTAATGGCTGCAATCTCGTTTGCCCCGACGGTGTCGTAGACGTTGAGCTCGGTATTGCCGGCGATCTCATAGTTAGCCCAGACGAGATATGTCGACTGATAGATACGGAAAGCGTGGCTTGCCGTATCTTCCTGAGGGTACAGCTCGTCGTTGAGAGTCGTTGCGGCGCTCGGCTGATGGTCGCCAAAAAAGACAAGAACAACCGGTCTGCCGATGTTGCGGAGCTCGTTGATAAAGTACTCGAGGTCCCGGTCGGATGCGTTGATGCAGGTGAGATAGGTGTTGAGCGCGCTGTTGGCGCCTTCGCTGGCTCCCTCGACCCAATAGTTTGTCAGCTCTTCGGCGGGAACGGTGCCATAGTCGTAGCCGCCGTGATTTTGCATCGTGACGTCAAAGATGAACTGCGGCGCTTCGTCGGTTCTAAGCAGGTCGAGTATCTTGTCGTAGGTGACGTAGTCGCATACGCCGGCATGGTAATAGGGCGCACCTTCGAAATCGCCGATTGAAAGAAAGTCTCCAAAGCCCAGCTGCTGATAGATTTTATCTCGATGGTAGTTGACGGGGTTTTGCGGGTGCATAGCGGTAGTGGTATACCCAAGCTCTTTAAGGTCCTTTGCCAGGCTGTTTACGCCATTCATCTGATACAGCTGATAGGGGATCTTGCCTAATCCGACAAAGGCCGTTGTCGCTCCGGTCAAAAATTCGAATTCGGAGTTCGCCGTTCCGCCACCGGCGACCGAAGCGAGCATGGTGCCGCGAACAAGTGTGTCGGGAAGCGAGTTGTAGAATGCGGGGCCGGTGTACCCGGCCGCCTGGAGCTGCTCAAAGCACGAAAGGTCGCTAAAACTCTCATTCATGACGGCAACAATCGTCGGCTTGATTTCATTGAACTGGGCAACGGCCGCCGCGCGCTGCTCGCTCGAGCCATATGTGCTGTCGTAGGCGGCGGCGAGCTCCTGCTCGATGCTCTGCGCCTCATCGGGCGTATAGTCTTCGGGCTTCTCAATGGGCAACTCGTTGACCATTTCGGTGAACGAAGTGATAAAACCCTGAGACGCATACGTGGTGATGGGCTGCCAACGGTCAAATCCAAAATCCAGCGCCTGCTCCAAGTCGATGTTGGAAAAGCCTGAGAGCCCCACAACGGTCACTAGCAGAAAAGCACAGAGGTTAGCGGCGATAGCGGGGAAGACATGGGTGGGCGTACGGAGCTTTCGCGGTCGGATGAGCGAAAGAAGCCCCAGGGAAATCTCCAGCAGGGCGAGAGAGGTTACGATTCCGGCGGTAAAGGTAAACTCGTATCCCTCGCTCACTTCCATTGCGGTGCCAAGGGCCAAGATATCGCTTGGCAGGATGGCTTCGCCTTTAAACGTTATGACGAAGTGCTCGGCAATGCCAAGGATGCAGCAGACGACGGGCACGAGAGCCATGACGCCTCCATGACGCTGTCCCAGCAAATAAAGGGAGAGCAGAACCGTCGCGAGCAGCCCGACGGAAAACCCGAATGAGTTGGCGGGAATGCGATAGAACGTATCGTTGCAGGCAATTTCGAGTGAAACGAACGAGAGCGCTGAAACAGCGGCGATGACAAGGATGTCACGGCAAATACAGGCAACCGTTCCCGTCGCAAGGTCGGTTTGGTCGATAAGTCCCGAAACCAAGGGCTCGACAAGAAGCATGACGGCGGCAGCACCGAGCGCCGAATAAGAAAGGACCCACAGGGAGCTGCCCTCATTTACGAGCAATTGATTCGTAACCCATGCAGCTACCACGCCGAGCGGGATGAGGAGCGTCGCGCACCAAAAGACGCAGGCAATGGGTGGCTTTTCGTTGCGTTTGATTGAAAAATACACGCGCACGACGACGGTGGCCACGATAAGGACGGCGATGAATATGGGCAGATTGGCCATGTCGCTCGAAGTGATTTCAAGGGGGATATCTTCGGTCATGGACGTTCCTCTGGTACAGCAAATTAAGTTCAGTATTAGATTACTGTAACCTTTCCACGGCATTTCGAGAAACAAAGCGCCCGATACGCAAAGCTAAAGGTCTGCGAATCTTGTATTACGAACATCTGTGCGCGTCGAGTGCGCTAAACTCATCGGCAGTATGATTCGATGCAATAGGAGGCAAGGAGCTTCCATGTCTGATTCTTCTATCGTTATTCGCGGCGCTCGTGAGCACAACCTCCGTGATATCGATGTTTCCATTCCGCGTGACCAACTCGTGGTCATTACCGGTCTTTCTGGCTCGGGCAAGAGTTCGCTGGCATTCGACACTATCTATGCCGAGGGCCAGCGTCGATACGTCGAGAGCCTTTCGAGTTATGCGCGCCAGTTCTTGGGCCAGATGGACAAACCCGACTTGGATTCAATCGACGGCCTTTCGCCGGCGGTGTCGATCGACCAAAAGACGACGTCTAAAAACCCTCGCTCGACGGTTGGCACCGTAACCGAGATTTATGACTATCTGCGCCTGCTGTTCGCCCGTGTGGGCACCCCGCACTGTCCCGAATGCGGCCGTGTCATTGAGCGCCAGACGACCGACCAGGTTGCCGACAAGGTCTTGGCGGCGGGGGAGGGCCGCCGCGCGTTTGTGCTGGCACCGGTAGTGCGCGGGCGAAAAGGCGAGTACGCCAAGCTGTTTGAGGACCTTCGCGCCGAGGGCTTTAGCCGCGTGCGTGTCGACGGCGAGGTTCGCTCGCTTGATGACCCTATCGATTTGGATAAGAAATTCAAGCACGATATCGAGGTCGTGGTCGACCGCATCGTGATCCGTGAGAACTCGCTGGGCCGTATTGCCGAGTCCGTTGAACAGGCGACTGCGCTGGCGCACGGCAATGTGAACGTATACTTGCTGCCCGACCGCGACGCTCCCGAGGGGACCGAAGGCGAGTTGCTGGAGTATTCTCTGGCGTTAGCGTGCCCGGAGCATGGACACTCCATCGATGACCTGCAGCCGCGTGATTTCTCGTTCAACGCGCCCTATGGCGCGTGCCCAGAGTGCGATGGCCTGGGCTTTAAGAAGACGGTCGATGCCGAGGCCCTAATCGAAGACCCCTCGAAGTCGATCGCCGACGGGGTTTTTGGCAGCCTGTTTGGCAACTCTAACTACTATCCGCAGATTTTCGCTGCGGTCTGCAAACACTTTAAGGTGAGCGTCGATACGCCGTGGGAGGATCTGCCTCCGCGGGTGCGTCGCGCGTTTTTAGACGGCATGGGCGACCAGAAGATTTCGGTCGACTATCAAAAGCTTGATGGGCGCCGCAGCCAGTGGGACACCAAGTTTTCGGGCGTGCGCAATATCCTGTACGAGCGCTATACCGAGACGACGAATGAGAACACCAAGGCGCGCTTGGAGAAGTACATCCGCGAGGAGCCGTGCTCGAGTTGCCATGGTGCTCGTCTGCGCCCCGAGATGCTCGCCGTTACCGTAGGCGGTAAGTCCATTTACGAGGTCTGCTGCCTATCGTGCCGCGAGTCGCTCGAGTTTTTTGAGGGCTTGGAGCTTACCGAGCGCCAACAATTTATCGGTGGGCGCATCGTCAAGGAAATCCTGGAGCGCTTGCGTTTTCTGGTCGATGTCGGACTCGACTATCTGACCCTCGATCGTGCCTCGGCGACGCTTTCCGGAGGCGAGGCCCAGCGCATTCGCCTGGCAACGCAGATCGGCGCCGGCCTCATGGGTGTGCTGTACATTTTGGACGAGCCATCGATTGGCCTCCATCAGCGCGATAACGAGCGCCTGATCAAGACGCTTGAGCGCCTACGCGATATCGGCAATACCGTCATCGTCGTCGAGCATGATGAGGATACGATTCGTGCTGCCGACTATGTGATCGACATGGGCCCCGGCGCGGGCGTGAACGGCGGACACGTAGTCGCGGCGGGAACGCCTGCCGATATCATGGCGTGTCCCGAGTCGATGACGGGCGCTTATCTGACCGGCAAACGAATGATCCGGGTTCCCGATGAACGCCGCAAGCCCGGTCGCGGCTGCCTTAAGATCACGGGCGCCCGCGCCAACAACCTCAAAAACGTTACCGCCAAGATTGAGTTCGGTACGCTTACGGTCGTTACCGGCGTGTCGGGATCGGGTAAGAGCTCCCTGGTTACCGACACTATCGCACCTGCCCTTACGAATGCCATTCACCGTTCGACGCGCCCTGTGGGTCCGTATAAGAAAATCGAGGGCATCGAGTGTATCGATAAGGTTATCGATATCGACCAGTCGCCGATTGGCCGCACGCCGCGTTCCAACCCTGCTACGTACATTGGCCTGTGGGATGATCTTCGCGCGCTGTTTGCGAGTACGCCGGAGTCGAAGGCGCGTGGCTACTCGCCGGGACGTTTCTCCTTTAACGTGAGCGGCGGTCGCTGCGAAGCATGCAAGGGCGACGGACAAATTAAGATCGAGATGCACTTCCTTCCCGATATCTATGTCCCCTGTGAGGTCTGCGGCGGCAAACGCTATAACCGCGAGACGCTTGAGGTCACCTACCGTGGTAAGACCATCTCGGACGTGCTCGACATGAGCGTCACCGAGGCACTGGCCTTCTTTGGGAATATCCCGCAGATTAAGCGCAAGCTCCAGACGCTGTACGATGTAGGCTTGGGCTACGTGAGCCTGGGCCAGCCCGCTACGACGCTCTCGGGCGGCGAGGCGCAGCGTGTGAAGCTCGCCAAGGAGCTTCATCGACGCCAGACGGGCAAGACGTTCTATATTTTGGATGAGCCGACGACCGGCCTTCATTTTGAGGACGTCCGCCAGCTGCTCGATGTGCTGCAGCGCTTGGTCGATGCGGGCAACACGGTGCTGGTGATTGAACACAATCTTGATGTCATCAAGGTTGCCGACCGTCTGATCGATATGGGCCCCGAGGGCGGTAACGGCGGCGGAACCGTCGTGGTTTCGGGCACACCGGAGCAGGTTGCGGACTGTCCGCAGAGTTATACGGGCAAGTTTTTGGCGCCGTTGCTCAGGCGTGACCGGGAGCGTCAGGCTCAACTTGATGCTCAATAAATAGGCGATTCAGTTTATGGGCGCCATCGACTCCTTGTGATTCGATGGCGCTTGCTGTGTCGAAGTGACGTATGCAGCCGAATTGGACATATACTTAATCCTTGCGTCCGAATGCGAGGGAAAGGATATGCCATGGCAAAGGCTGTAAAGACGCCAAAAACCAATGCGATGCGCGAGCTGGAAAGCGCCGGCATTTCCTATGTTCTACATACGTACGAAGACGATGGTGATGAGTCGGCGGGCCTGGGGGTCGCGATTTCGGAGCAGCTTGGCGAGGAGCCCGGTCAAGGATTTAAGACCTTGGTCTGCGTGACGCCGTCCAACGACCACGTCGTGTGCTGCATCCCTGTTGCCGACGAGCTCGATCTAAAGTCCGCCGCGCGTGCCGCGGGGGAGAAGTCCTTGGCCATGATGCATGTGAAGGATTTGCTTGCGGCGACTGGCTACGTTCGCGGCGGCTGCAGTCCGGTCGGTATGAAAAAACGCTACCGGACGCTCATTGATGAGACATGTGTCCTTTGGGATACCATTTTTATTTCGGGAGGCAAGCGTGGTTATCAGCTCGAGCTTGCACCTGATGATTTAATTGCATTTTGCGGGGCGACAGTTGCCGCGATTACGAGAGAGGACTGAGCGATGCCGCAGGAAGAATTGAAGCGCGGAGCTCATTTTGCAGAAGAATCTGCGCCTCAGACACCCTCATCCGAAGCTTCTTCATCGCGAGATGACACTGACGACATGGGCTCGTCGGACTACTCCACGGTTGGTCGTTCCGCCGGGCTTATGACCATCCTGACCATCGTGTCTCGCGTCACTGGTTTTATCCGCACGTGGGCAATGGCGGCCGCTATCGGCATGTCGCTACTCTCGTCCTCCTATCAGGTCGCCAACAACCTGCCCAATATGCTCTACGAACTCGTGATGGGCGGCATGCTCGTGACGGCGTTTTTGCCCGTGTACATGGGCGTGAGGCGTGAGCAGGGTCGCGAGGCCTCTAACGAGTACGTGGGCAACCTGCTCGGCATTCTGTTTTTGGTGCTGGGTGGCATTTCGTTGCTGGGGACCGTGTTCGCCCCGGGCTTTATCTGGACGCAATCGTTCCTTTCGGGTGACGGCGGCAGCATGGATACCGCTGCGTTCATGTTCCGTTTCTTTGCCATCCAGATTCTGTTTTATGGTTTGGGTTCGGTGTTCTCGGGCGTTCTCAACGCACACCGCGACTACTTCTGGTCGACGTTTGCCCCGGTCCTCAACAATGTGATCGTCATTGCGAGCTTTATGGGTTTTGCGCCCGTGTCCGCACAGTTTGGCGAACGTGCCGGCATCATCTTGATTGCGGCCGGTACGACCCTCGGTGTCTTTGTTCAGATGGCATGTCAGATTCCCGCGCTTGGCAAGCACGGCGTGCATCCCCATATCCATATCGACTTTAAGGACCCCGCGCTGCGCCAGACGATTGCGCTCGGTATCCCGACGCTGCTCGCCACGGTGTGCATGTTTGTCTCGACTTCTATCACCAACGCTGCCGCGCTGGTGGTCCAGCCCGAGACTGGCCCTTCCGTCATCGCCTATGCGCGCCTGTGGTACACGCTGCCCTACGCGCTGATTGCCGCCTCGCTTTCGACGGCGCTCTATACCGAGCTCTCTCACGACGCACAGGAGAAGGATTACGACAGCGTCCGCACGGGCATTTCGCGTGGCGTCGCCCAGATGCTGTTCTTCCTGATTCCATTCGCGCTGTACCTGATTGTCTTCGCGCGTCCGCTCAACATGATCTACTGCGCTGGCAAGTTCGATGAGTCCGGTGTGGCGCTGGTGTCGGAGTTCCTTATCTACCTGGCACTTTCCCTGCCGCTCTACGGCGTGGTCGTGCTGATGCAGAAGAGCTTCTCTGCCTTGCTCGACATGAAGCCCTATAGCCGCTATTGTCTGTATTCCGCCATCGGCCAGGCCGGCTCGGTTCTGCTGTTTGGCGTTGTGCTGGGCTTCGGTATGCCGGCAATCGCGCTTTCGTATGTCGTCGACTACGTGATCTTGGTCGGTTGCTCGCTGTGGTGGCTGCGTCGTCGTCTGCGTGGTCTTCAGGTTAAATCTATCCTGCATGGCGGTTTCTTTGGCCTTTTGCTCGGTGGCCTGGGTGCTGCCGCAGGCGCCGGCGTCATGTGGGCGCTTGAGCACTTTGTCGGGGCACTTGGCGGCTCGATTCTGATTACTCTTGGCTACGTTTGCGTTGCGGGTGTCGTCTCGCTTGCTGTTACCTTTGGCCTTGCCGTCGTCCTTAAGATGCCCGAGGTCTCGGCGCTGATTCGTCGCAAGTAGGTGCGCGTGGCCGGTCACGACAACATTCCAACGCTTGCCGAGCAGGTTTCGCGCGTTCCCACGCAGCCCGGCTGCTACCTTTGGAAAGACGCCAAGGGCGATGTCATCTACGTGGGCAAGGCGAAAAACCTGCGCGCCCGTATGCGTCAGTACGTGACGCTGCAGGACGAGCGCCAGAAGATCCCGCTGATGATGCAGCTGGTGGCGAGCTTTGACTATATCGTGGTGGAGACCGAGCACGAGGCGTTGGTGCTCGAGCGCAATTTGATTGGTCAGTACCATCCGTACTTTAACGTCGACCTCAAGGATGACAAGAGCTACCCCTTTATCGCCATTACAAAGGGCGACCTGTATCCCGCTATCAAATACACGCGTGAGCGTCATAAGCCGGGAACGCGCTATTTTGGACCTTATACCGATAGCCGCGCGGCACGTGAGACGATAGATACGCTGCGCAAGGTTATCCCCATCTGCTCCGCATCCTGTGCGGAGTGGCGTCGTTGTCGCCGTATCGTCGAGCCCCACAAGGGCGAGGAAGACATCGTCAATATGATTTGCGCGCAAAACGGGCGCCCCTGCTTTGACTACCATGTCGGGCGCGGCCCGGGTGCGTGTGTCGGCGCGATTTCCCCGGCAGACTATGCCAAGAACGTCAAGCGTGTCGAGCGCTTTTTGTCGGGCCATCGCAAGGATGTCGTCGATGAGCTGACCTCCGAGATGACGGATGCCGCTGAGGCGCTCGACTTTGAGCGCGCGGCACGCGTCAAACGTCGTTTGGAGGTCATCAGGGGTCTGGACGATCGTCAGCAAGTCGTTTTTCCCTCCAGTGTCGATATAGATGTCATCGGTTTCTATCGCGAGGAGACCATCTCCGCCGCTTGCGTCTTCGTCGTTCGCGAGGGCCGAACAGTTCGCACCTGCGAGTTCATTCTCGACAAGGGTCTTGATGTTGACGAGGAAGAGCTCCAGTCGGGCTTTCTTAAGCGCTATTACGACGAGACGGCTGATATTCCAGCTGAGGTCAACCTTTCCGTCGAGCTTGAGGATGCGGAGGCGCTGGGGGAGTGGCTTGCGGGCAAGCGTGAGCGTTCCTGCCATCTCCATAGGCCGCAGCGTGGCGAAAAGCACCGTCTGCTCGATATGGCATCCAAAAATGCGCGCCATGCCCTCATGCGCTACATGATGCGAACGGGGTACGCTGACGACCGCACCAATCAAGCGCTCCTGGAGCTCGAAAGTGCGTTGGCGCTGCCATCGCCGCCGTTGCGTATCGAGTGCTTCGATATCTCTACACTGCATGGCACCTTTACGGTCGCCTCGATGGTGGTGTTTACCAACGGGCGCGCCGACAAGAGTCAGTATCGTCGTTTTAAAATTCAGGCCGAATTGGACGAGGCAAACGACTTCGTGTCGATGTCCGAGGTTTTGGGACGACGTTATGCTCCCGAGCGCATGGCCGACGAGCGCTTTGGCTCGCGCCCCGATTTGCTCGTTGTCGATGGCGGTAAGCCGCAATTGACCGCTGCGATCAAGCAACTTGAGGCTCTTGGGCTCGATATACCAGTTTGTGGCTTGGCAAAGGCCGATGAGGAGGTTTTCGTGCCTTGGGACGAGACTCCCGTCGTGCTGCCGACCGGGTCCGCGTCGCTCTATCTAATTAAACAGGTGCGCGATGAATCGCACCGTTTTGCCATCACGTTCCATCGCGAATTGCGCGATAAAGCCATGACGGTTTCGGTACTCGATGACGTTCCAGGCGTGGGACCCACCAGAAAACGTGCCCTTATGCGCCATTTTGGCTCGATGAAGCGTTTGCGCGCGGCGAGCGAGCAAGAGATCGCGGAAGTTCGAGGCGTTCCTGCCGATGTCGCCAAAGCGGTTCACGAGGCGCTCGTTGCATGGAATGCCGAGCGCGCCGAGGCGGCGGCAAAGCAATCCGAAAACTAAACACGCCTCTAAACAACTGATATACATGATTGCGTGATTTTCAATCATTTATTTCACGGCGATTACCAGCCGATTTCGGGTTTAATTAACGCTAAAACGTTTGACTAGCCATGGTGAACAACCCTGCTATCCTGCGGGTTGACGAAGACTGATATCTCACCTCGTCGATACATACTGTCTGGCGAATCGTTTGTCAATGAATTCGGTGAACGGTAGCAAATACCGTTCAAGCGTATGTATGTATCGGTCGCCGAGCGCGGCACCTCAGTTGGGTTCGTCGGTAGGTAAGGTATATATCGTCCGCAAGTTGCGCGGGGGCACGTCTAGGTGCTTCCGGGTAAGATTCTCTATTGATAGGAGAAGACATGGCCATCATCAACAAGGGTATGTCCAGGCGTTCGTTCCTCGGCCTCACCGGCAGCGTCGCTGCTGTCGCAGGGCTTGGTCTCACCGGCTGCGGTGGCAGCTCTAGCGACGAGGGTTCCGCTTCCGGTTCCACCGATTCCGCCAATCGTGGCGGCGGCGTGATCACCGCTGGTTCCGCTTACGCTCCGTCCAGCTTCGATCCCGCCAGCACCGGCTCCGCAGTGGGCCTGGGTGCTAACTGGCACGTCGTCGAGGGCCTCTACGGCATCGATTACCACGACTACAGCACCTTCAACGAGCTCGCCACCGACGATCCCAAGTCTGTGGATGACACCACTTTCGAGGTCACCATCCGCAAGGGCGCCAAGTTTTCCGATGGCACCGAGGTCACCGCTGACGATGTCGTTGCCTCCTACACCGCTTGCGCCGCTTCCGCTACCTATGCTCCGTTCTTCCAGCCCTTCGAGTCCATCGAGGCCAAGGACGCCAGCACCGTGACGGTCAAGACCAAGGTCCCCAACTTCTCCCTGCTCAAGGATCGTCTGGCCATCGTCCGCGTTACCCCGGCCACCCAGACCGAGGAGGATCGCGCCAAGCAGCCGATCGGCTCCGGCCCCTGGATGTACGACTCTATCTCCGATACCGAGATCACCCTGGTTCCCAACCCCGAGTACAACGGTGAGTATGCTGCCGAGGATAAGAAGATCCAGTACAGCATCCTGACCGACCCCACCGCTCGCGTTACCGCTCAGCAGGAGGGCTCCACGCTCGTTATGGAGCTCGTTACCGCTGACGCCGTCGACCAGCTCGAGAGCGCCGGCTGCAAGATCGATAACGTTCAGGGTTTCGGCACCCGCTTCATCATGTTCAACGTCGCCAAGGAGCCTTGGAACAACGTCAAGGTCCGTCAGGCTGTCATGTATGCGCTCGACACCGAGAAGATGGTCAGCAACACCTTCGCCGGCCTTGCCACCGCTGCCAGCTGCTACCTGCCCAAGAGCTTCACCAACTATCATGAGGCTTCCACGGTGTACAAGACCGATGCCAAGAAGGCTAAGAAGCTCATCGAGGAGTCTGGCATCACCCCGGGTGCCATCACCCTGCGCACCACCGACAACGAGCAGATTAAGGGCATGGCCGCCCAGGTCAAGAACGACCTCGACGCTCTCGGCTTCGATGTGACCATCCAGACCGATACCTCGCCGGCCACCTACGCTGCCATCGACGGCGGCGAGGCCTACGATATCCTCCTTGCCCCTGGCGATCCTTCCTGCTTCGGCGCCGACCCCGACCTGCTGCTCAACTGGTGGTACGGCGACAACGTTTGGATGCAGACCCGTTGCCCGTGGAAGGAGTCCGCTGAGTGGCAGAAGCTCCACGGTCTCATGGACGAGGCTCTTGCCGCCGAGGGCGACGAGCAGCAGAAGAAGTGGAACGAGTGCTTCGACATCATTGCCGACAACGCCGTTCTGTACCCCGTTGTCCACGTCAAGACCGTCTCCGCTTCCTGGGACGATCCGTCCACTGCGCCCAACGGCGAGGCCCTCGATGGCTTCAAGGGCATCGGCACGACGAGCATGTCCTTCAGGGGCGTTGCGACCGTCAAGGCGTAAGACTCGCTTGAGTCTGTATGCAGGATGTCGGTCGTTGGGACCGTATCCTCATAGTTGAAACAAAGACCCGGGCGACCTCGATGTCGCTCGGGTCTTGTAATGAGTATCCGTACTCATATACCAGTTGGTCCTACCGACAAAAGAAAGGGGAGAGAACGTGAACAACTTGCTACGTTTGATTGGAAGGCGTCTTGTGGCGCTGCCGATCATGGCATTGGGCGTCACCGTCCTGGTGTTCTTCCTTATGTCGTTCTCCAAGACCGACCCCGCCTACACGGCGTTGGGTGACGGTGCCTCGCCCGAGGCGGTTGCCGAGTACCATGAGAAGTATGGTCTGGACGACCCCTGGCCTGTGCGCTACGTGCGCTATATGGGCGATTTGATCCATGGCGACATGGGCACCTATGGTGCTGCTCGCAACTCCGTTGCCAAGCGCATCTCCACGGCCCTGCCCGTCACGATGCAGCTGACCTTCATCGGCCTTGCCATCGGTGCGGTCGTTTCGTTTTTACTCGGCGTCATCGCGGCACTGTATCGCGACAAATGGCCGGACCAAGTGATCCGCGTCTTTTCCATCGCCGGCTTGGCAACCCCGTCGTTCTGGCTTGCCGTTCTGTTGATCCTGCTGTTCTCTTCCTACCTTAAGGTGCTTCCGGCATCGGGTGCTCTGCCTCACTTCACCACGAATCCGGCTGGTTATCTGGGCCGCATGATTATGCCCGCCATCGCCTTGGCATTTCCGCTGACGGGCCAGATGACTCGTATCGTGCGTACCGCCATGGTCGAGGAGCTCGACAAGGACTATGTCCGTATGGCTCGCGGTGCCGGCGTTCCCGAGAAGGTCGTCGTCGGTATCAACGTTCTTCGCAATGCGCTGATCACCCCGGTCACCACCCTCGGTCTTAAGATCGGTTACCTCATGGGCGGCGCCGTCGTCATCGAGGTTATCTTCAACCTCCCCGGCATGGGCACCGCGATTCTGCAGGGCGTTCAGGGCAACGAGGCGAACCTGGTTCAGGGCGTCGTTATCGTCGTTGCTCTTGCCTTCATCATCATCAACATCGTGGTTGACATGCTCTACCTGCTCATCAACCCGCGCATCAGGACGGTGTAGATTATGGTAAAGATTCGAGAGAAGCAAACCGAGCAGCTCGAGAAGGCTGCCTCCAAGGGGCTCAAGCTCGGTGGCTGGAAGAAGATGACGCTGTCTTCTAAGATTGCCGCCGTCGTGCTGGTGCTGGTCGCCCTGACTGCGATTCTGGCGCCCCTTCTTGCCCCCTATAGCCCGGTCGAGATCTTTACGGCTCGCCAGGCTCCCGGCAACGGATTTATCTTCGGTACCGACGATAAGGGTCGCGATATTCTGTCGCGTATGCTCTACGGTGGTCGTTACTCGCTGATTATCGGCTTTGGCGCCACTGCCATGGCTCTGGTCTGCGGCTCGGTCGTGGGCGCCCTTGCAGCGGTTTCGCGCAAGGCCGTCTCCGAGACGATCATGCGTATCTTGGACATCATCATGTCCATCCCGGGCATCGCCCTCGCGGCCGTCTTCGTCTCCATCCTGGGCAACTCCGTGCCGTCGATCATCTTCGCCATCGGCTTTATGTACACTCCGCAGATTGCCCGTATCGTGCGCGCCAACATCGTGTCCGAGTACGGCGAGGACTATGTCCGCGCGGTCATCGTTTCCGGCGCCAAGGCTCCGTGGATTTTAATCAAGCATGTTCTGCGTAACTGCATCGCCCCGATCATGGTCTTCACCGTTACCCTAGTCGCCGACGCCATCATCTTCGAGGCTTCGCTGACCTTCATCGGCGCTGGTATCCAGGAGCCCACCGCTACCTGGGGCAACATCCTCGCCGACGCCCGCGGCGGCGTGCTCGCCGGCCGTTGGTGGCAGGCGTTGTTTCCGGGCCTGGCCATCATGATCACCTGCCTGGCGCTCAACATCCTCTCCGAGGGCATTACCGACGCCATGGCCGCTGCTCCCTCCGCCGCCCTGGATCCGACCGATTCCTCCAAGCGTCGCGAGGCCGACCTGCTGGTCTCCGACCCCGTTCGCGCCTACAAGGAGCAGGCCCAGTCCCTCTCCGCTCGCCTTGGCGCCCTGCGCGATGTCGAGCTCAAGCGTGACGATCGCCATGTGCCCGACGAGTCTGTCGAACCGATTCTCTCGGTCCGTGACTTCTGCATTCAGTTTGAGCATCACGGCGATATCAACGTCGTCGACCATGTCAACTTTGACGTCCGTCCTGGTCAGACCATGGGCCTGGTGGGCGAGTCCGGTTGCGGTAAGTCCATCACCACGCTGGCCATCATGGGCCTGACCGACGATGACGAGCACCTTTCCGGCCAGGTCCTCTGGGAGGGCCGCGACCTGCTCAAGATGAGCAAGAAGGAGTGGTTCGGCCTGCGCGGTACCGATATCGCTATGGTCTATCAGGACGCCCTGTCCTCGCTCAACCCCTCCATGCTCATCTCTGCCCAGATGAAGCAGCTCACCAAGCGCGGCGGCACCCGCAGCGCCGAGGAACTCCTGGAGCTCGTGGGCCTCGACCCCAAGCGTACGCTCGAGAGCTACCCGCATGAGCTTTCCGGTGGCCAGCGTCAGCGTGTCCTGATCGCCATGGCCCTTACCCGCGACCCCAAGCTGGTCATCTGCGACGAGCCCACGACCGCTCTGGACGTTACCGTCCAGAAGCAGGTCATCAAGCTGCTCAACGACCTTCAGGCCAAGCTCGGCTTTGCCATGATCTTCGTCTCGCATGACCTGGCGCTGGTCGCCGAGGTCGCCCATAACATCACGGTGATGTACGCCGGTCAGGTTATCGAGCAGGCGCCCACCAAGGAGCTACTCACCAACCCGATCCACGAGTACACCCGCGGTCTTCTGGGTTCCGTCCTGTCCATCGAGAGCGGTTCGGGCCGCCTGCACCAGGTGCCCGGCGCCGTTCCGAGCCCGCGCGATTTCCCCAAGGGCGATCGCTTCGCGCCCCGCTCGAGCCATCCGCGTATTGGCCTGGACACCCGTCCGGTCTTCAAGCGCGTGCCCGGCACTGAGCACTTCTATTCCGAGCTCCCCGACGAGGTGCTCAAGGCAAATGGTTTGACCCCTCACGCGGAGGTGATGTAGATGAGCGAGACCGCAGTCAACGGCGTCGAGCCGATCATCTTCCTTGATGACGTCCACGTCACCTTTAGGACCCGTACCGGCTCGATTCTGCACCCTAACCTGGTTCACGCCGTCCAGGGTGTAACGATTAGGCTCATGCCCGGTCAGACGATCGGCATCGTCGGCGAGTCCGGTTGCGGTAAGTCCACCACCGCCAACGTCATGTGCGGCCTGCAGGCCCCCACGAGCGGCAAGGTCTACTTTAAGGGCAAGGACGTTACCAAACGTACCGCCGAGGACCGTCGCCACATGGGTCGCGTCATCTCGGTCGTGTTCCAGAACCCGGCCACGGCACTCAACCCCCGCATGGTCGTTCGCGAGCAACTGCTCGACCCCATGCGCGTCCACAACCTGGGTACCGAGGCCGAGCAGGAGAAGCGTGTCAAGGAGCTCTTGGAGCTCACCGGTCTGCCCAGCTCCGCCGCCGAGGTTCTTCCCGGCCAGCTTTCGGGCGGCCAGCGCCAGCGCGTCGCAATTGCCCGTGCCCTGTCGCTGAACCCCGATGCCATCATCGCCGACGAGCCCACCTCGGCTCTGGACGTTTCGGTCCGCGCGCAGATTCTGAACCTGCTGACCGACCTTAAGAAGGAGCTCGGCCTGGCCATGGTGTTCATCAGCCATGACATCCAGACGGTCCGCTATATCTCTGACGACATCATCGTTATGAATGGCGGCAAGATCGTCGAGCAGGGCGAGGCCAAGCAGGTCTTCCAGCACCCCCAGGACCCCTACACCAAGATGCTGCTCGGCGCTGCGCCGTCGCTGCTGCATCCCAAGCTCGGCGAGTAGCCTCGCTTTCCCTCCCGTGCGCCCGGTTCCCTTGCCGGGCGCACCTCCGTTGCGATTTCGAAAGGTTGGGTTCACGAGCCATGCCAAGTGCTCAGGAGCTACAACATCAATTTGGTGAATATCGAGGCGCCATGCCCCGTCCATCAGATTTCGATCTCTTTTGGAAGGATCGCATGGCCGAGGCCGACGCGGTCGGGCTTGACTATGCGATCGAGACGGCATCGGTCACAGATGCCGTGACCTGCCAGCTTTTCGACCTCTGGTATACCGGCATGTGTGGCGCTCGCCTGCATGCCAAGTACCTTAAACCCGTCTCGGACGAGCCCGTGCCATTGGTACTTCAGTTCCATGGATATCCGGGTGCAAGCCGCAGCTGGTTTGAGCAGGCGTCGTTTGCGGGCATGGGCATGGCACTCATCGCCCTCGACTGCCCCGGTCAAGGAGGTCCCTCCGAGGACATTGGTGGATTTGAGGGCACAACGGTCGCGGGCCATATCGTCGCCGGTATCGACGGCGACCCGGCCAACCTCTACTATGTCCGTTTGCACCAGGATATCCGCATTCTGTGCCGTATTGTTCGCGAGCTCGAGGGCATCGATCTTTCCCGCGTATTTGTGAACGGCGCATCGCAGGGCGGCGGTTTGGGCATTGCGACTTGCGCGCTTAATAGCGAGCTTATCAATCGTGCCGCCATCCTCTATCCCTTCTTATCGGACTTCCGCCTGGTTTGGGATCTGGACGCCGACGATATAGCCTACGAGGGTCTGCGCTATTGGTCGCGTTGGTTTGACGAGGACTCGACTCGTATCGAGGAAGCCTATGCCAAGCTGGCGTACTTCGATTCCAAGAATTTTGCCCCCATGGTCAAGTGCCCCGTGCTGTTTGGCACGGGCACGGCTGATATCGTCTGTCCGCCGGCAACGCAGTTTGCGGTGTACAACAACCTGTCCTGCGATAAGCGTCATGAGTTCTTTGAGGGCTTTGGCCACGAGGAGATTCAGGATTTTGACGATATGATCATTCCGTTTTTCTGTGAGGGAGGGGAGGCTCATGTCTAAGTGCGAGAGCAATGTTGATGAGCTGATAGTCCCCGGGCTCGTGGGAATTCCTGGAACGGTTTCGTCAAGGCTCGCAGAATATCGGGACTGGCACGGTGATGTCCAAGCAGATGTTTCTGATTTAGAGACATGCGCTTCGAATCTTGAGGTTCAAGGTCTGGCCATTACGGCGATTGACTTTGTTAACCCCTGCGCTCGTTACTCGGAGGTTTCCTTTGAGCTCGGTGACGATGCAGTCCACGCTCGCTTGATTGAGCCTGTTGGTCGTGCCCGAGTATCTAAGCGCGTGCCGCTGTGCCTGATGTTCCACGACATCGATCGGCCTGTGCGCGGCTGGCATCACATGACGAGATTTGCCGCCATGGGGTATGCCGTCCTCGCGCTGGATGACGATGTCGCTGGTGCGGACGACCTGCAGCGGGGGATTGCTTCGCCCGCTTTTGTCAAGCGCGTCCGTTGGGGTTGCGCGATGGCGAAGGTGGCGCGCAATCTAGATGGCATGGACCCCGACCGCATCTTTGCATGGGGCGAGGGTCTTGGCGGCGGAGTCGCGCTGGCGGTTTCTGCTCTGGACGAGCGGGGCCTCGCCTGCACGGCGGTTGCCAATCCGCTTCCTGGCGGCCTCGAGGCGCTGTCGTCTCGGGTGCGCGGATCGGTGCTCATGGGCACATCGCTTATGGATACCGTGAGCGATCCCAAGGATCAGTTTGCCGTATTCAACGGTCTTGAGTGTGACCGGAGGCATATCATCTATGCCAAATACGCTCATGAGCGCATCAATGCGTTCGAAAACGAAGTCGTCGACTTCTTTAACCAAACGTTCTACTCGTGTTCTTTGGCCTAGACGGCCTGGACACTGCCAACAAGAGTGGGTGGCATAGGGCCGCCCGCCAGACAACTAAGGAGATTCTTGTGGCAACTCAGAAATTCACCGGCGTTATCCCTCCCGTCGTTGTTCCCGATACCGAAGATCACCAGCTCGATGTTGCCTCCTTTGAGCGCAGCATCAACCGCATGATCGATGCCGGCGTCGATGGCCTGTTCTTCCTGGGCTCTTCGGGCGAGGTCGTTTTCTCCACCGATGAGCGTCGTCGCCAGATCATCGCCGAGGCCGTTCGTATCGTCGACCACCGCGTGCCCGTCCTGGTCGGCATCATCGATACCGAGACCGAGCGCATGATCGAGCACGGTAAGGTCGCTCAGGAGCTGGGCGCCGATGCGCTTGTCGCCACCTGCCCGTTCTATGCCCTGCAGGGCATGACCGAGGTCGAGGAGCACTTCCGCATCCTGCACGAGGAGCTCGACCTGCCCATCTTTGCCTATGACATTCCCGTCTGCGTTCACACCAAGCTCCCCTGGAAGCTCCTTGCCAAGCTCGGCGCCGAGGGCGTCCTTGCTGGCGTCAAGGATTCCTCGGGTGATGACATCTCGTTCCGCTATCTCGTTCAGGAGAACGAGAAGAACGGCCATCCGATGAGCATCCTCACCGGTCACGAGGTTGTTGTCGACGGCGCTTACCTCGGTGGCGCCGACGGTTCTGTCCCGGGCCTTGCCAACGTTGAGCCCGAGGGCTACGTGCGCCAGTGGAAGGCCGCTCAGGCCGGCGACTGGGCTACCGTCAAGGCCGAGCAGGATCGCCTCAACGAGATCTCCCACATCTGGGATGTCACCTCGGGCGTCCAGGGCTATGCCGGTGGCGTCGGCGCCTTCAAGACCGCTATGAACCTCATGGGCATCTTCGACAGCCCGACCATGCCGCGCCCGGTGAAGGCCATGACTGGCGAGAACGTCGAGGCTATTAAGAAGGTCCTCCAGGACAACGGTCTCCTGTAAAGCTTTCCCAGGCACCCGACCTCGCCGTTCAACCGTGTGGCCATGACCCGTTAGGTCAATGGCCACACGGTTTCTCGGCGATCTCGGGCACCTGGATAACCTTTACTGCGCTGTGACGGCTAGCCTGACGGCGCATTTCCTGTAGTTGTTTTTATCTCCGAAGGAGAGCGACATGGAGAACAAGTACGTCTGCTCTGTCGATATCGGCGGAACTAAGATCGCGACTGCCATCATGGAGTACCCGGCTGACGGTGGTGTGCCCCATCCCGTTTTTGAGGCCGAGGTTCCCACAGAGGCCCAAGAGGGCGGCGAGGCCGTCTTCCAGCGTATCGAGGCATCCATCAAGGCTGCTCTCGAGGCGAATCCCGATGTCGAGGTCCTTGGCGTCGGTATCGGTGCCGCTGGCGTCGTCGATCCCAAGACGGGCGCCATCGCGTATGCCAATGAGATCATGCCCGGCTGGTCCGGCGTTCAGTTGGGGCCGCGTCTGCGCGAGGATCTCGGTCTTCCCGTTGCCGTTGTAGGCGACGTGCAAGCTCATGCTCTGGGCGAGGCCCACTGGGGCGTCGGCAAGGGCAAGTTCTCCGTCTTGTGTCTTGGCATCGGTACGGGCATCGGCGGCGCATATGTCGAGAACGGCCGCGTGATGCAGGGCTTCCATGGTGCTGCTGGCCATATGGGCCACATCGAGTGCTCGGCTGCCGCCGGCATTCCCTGCGCCTGCGGGCGTTCCGGCCATCTGGAGTCGGTTGCTTCGGGCACTTCCATTGGTCGTATGTACGATGAGCGCTTTGGCCGTGTCGACCCCAGCCGTCCTTCGGTCGGTCGCGATGTGAACGACCTGTGCCGTGCAGGCGACGCAAAGGCGACCGAGGTCATCCATGATGCCGGCTTTGCGTTGGGTGCCAGCTTGGGCTCGCTCGCTAACATCCTGGACCCTGAGGTCATCGTGCTTTCGGGCGGCGTGATTCACCAAGGTCCCGATTGGCGTTCGCAGACGTGGAAGGATTCGGTGCACGAGGGCTATGCCAGCCAGGCGCTCGATCCGCTTCAGGACACGCCGATCCTCATCGGTTCTCTGGAGGGCGACGCGCCGCTCATCGGCGCCGCCGAACACCTTCTTGCGTCGTTGAAGTAAACATAACTACCAAGTGCGCCTTCTGAGGTGCCGCAGATTGACGTGAAAGAGGAGCGAAGCGTACTTCGGTACGCGAGCGACGGTTTGAACGTCAAGGTGCGGTGTCTCAGAAGGCTGTTTTGAGAAAGGTTGAGTCGAACATGACCGTTGATCCTTTGATCCAGTCCCTAAAGGGCAAGCTCGTCGTGAGCGTTCAGGCGTATATGGGCGAGCCGCTTCGTACGCCCGAGACCATGGCTCAAATGTCTCGCGCTTGCGAGCTTGGCGGCGCCGCCGCCATTCGCTGTCAGGGCCTTGCCGACATTGCCGCCATTAAGGGTCGCTGTGAGGTTCCTGTTATCGGCCTGTGGAAGGATGGGCACGAGGGCGTTTACATCACGCCGACGCTGCGTCACGCTCGCGCCTGCGTTGCCGCGGGTGCCGATATCGTGGCGATCGATGCCACCGATCGTCCGCGTCCCGATGGCAAGACCGTCGAGGACACCTTCCGTCCGCTGCACGAGGAGGGTGTGCTCCTGATGGCGGATTGTGCCACCATCGAGGACATTCGCCGTGCGGTTGATATGGGCTTCGACCTTGTATCCACCACGCTTTCTCATGGTGTCGCCGCCATCGACTGCACCATGGCCGATGGCCCCGATCTTCCGCTTCTGCGTCAGGCGACCGAGGAATTCCCCGGTCTTCCCATCATCTGCGAGGGCCGTGTGCACACGCCCGAGGAGGCTCGCGCCGCGATCGATGCTGGCGCTTGGGCCGTTGTCGTCGGCACTGCCATCACGCATCCCACGAGTATTACGAGTTGGTTCAAGGCTGCGCTTGAGGCGTAAGACAGGCCTCGTATCCGCTCGGGGCGGTATACTCAATATAGGCAATTGACCGCGCGGGATCCGGGTTGCTGGGTCCCGCGCTTGTTTTCGGGAGGCAGCACATGCAAAAGGGAGATGCCATGGATGCGGCGGAGCGCTCGGAGCGCATCCCCGATATCGTCATCATCACCGGAATGTCCGGATCGGGCCGCACGCAGGCTATGCACGTGTTCGAGGACATGGGCTATTTTTGCATCGATAACCTGCCTCCGCGTCTGATCGCCCAGCTTGCCGAGCTCGTCGGCATCAATACGGGCGTGGGCAGGCATCTCGCCGTCACCTGCGATTTGCGTAGCCAGGGACTGTTTGACGAGTTGCTCGATGCGGTCGCCGCGCTCGAAGAACGCGAGATGAGCTGCGACATCGTGTTCCTAGAGGCTTCTGACGAGGTGCTGATTCGTCGCTACAGCGAAAATCGCCGCCGTCATCCCATTGCCAAGCCGGGGGAGACTACGGCCGATGCCATTCAGCGCGAGCGCCTTCAGCTGCAGGGCGTGCGCGAACGAGCCGATATGATTATCGACACGAGCCGTCTGCGCACCTCTGCGCTGCGCAACAAGCTACGTATGGCATTTTCCGAACTGTCCGACCAACAGCTCATGGACGTCCATGTGTTCTCGTTTGGCTTTAAGCACGGTATGCCCGTCGAGGCGGACATTATGATCGACGTTCGCTTCCTGCCCAATCCGTTCTACGATCCCGAGATGCGCACCATGACCGGTCTCGATAAGAAAGTCTCCGACTTTGTTCTGGACCATCCCAAGACGCAGGAGTTCTGGAAGGCCTGGACGCAGCTGCTCGATACGGTCATGCCCGGTTATATCGCGGAGGGTAAACCGCAGCTTTCTATCGCCATCGGCTGCACGGGCGGACAGCACCGTAGCGTCGCCATTGCCGAGGCCACGGCCCGTTACCTGGAAGGCGCCCAGTATCACGTGAGCATCTCCCACCGCGATCTGTCGCGCGCCAACACGAAGGCATAGGCCTGCATGTCGTTTACCGCTGAGGTGCGCGACGAGCTTGCGCGCTGCGAACCCGAATGTGAATACTGCGACTTGTCGACACTTGCCGCCCTCACGCGCGTGAGTGGTACGCTCTCGCTTACCGGCTCTGGGCGGTATCGTTTGACGGTTGCGACTGAGACGGGAGCCGTCGCGCGCACGATGATCACGCTGACGCATCGCATCCTTAAGCTCAAAACGGAATTCACCGTTCGTAAATCGGTCTTGCATAAGGTCCGTAATTATCTCATTACCCTGCCCGATCAACCCGACCTGGACAAGGCTCTGGTGCTGCTGGGCATTCTAGACCGCAGGGGAGGGCTCGTCGCTGGTGTTCCCCGACACATCGTTGCCCGTCCCTGCTGCAGGCTTGCCTACATCCGCGGCGCGCTCATCGCGGGTGGCTTCGTGGCCGATCCGCGCGGCGATTTTCATTTGGAGATCGCGGTGCAGGGCGAGCAATATGCTAAGGGGCTTTGCGACCTGTTGGGGCAGATTGGGGTCCATGCTCGTGTTAATGCACGGCGGGGGTCATATGCCGTGTACATTAAGAGCGCCGAGGAAATCGAGCATCTATTAAAGCTGATTGGTGCCAAGCGCAGCGTTGCCGAGATTGAGGAGGCGCGCGCGGTCAAGTTGGTTAAGAACGATGTGAACCGTCGCGTGAACGCCGAGCTCGCCAACCAGACCAGAAGCGCCGGTGCTGCCCAACATCAGCTTGCGCTTATCGATGAGCTCGAGCAGCGCGGCCTTCGCGATGCGCTTCCGGATGCCTTGGCGGTCTTTTGCGACCTGCGCGAGCGCTATCCCGATCTGTCGCTGCGTGATTTAGGGGAGATGGCTGACCCTCCCTTGTCGAAGTCGGCCCTCTACCATCGTGTTTTACGGCTCGAAAAGCTCATTGAAGCAAACGGGTAGTTTAAAATATCGACTTATACACGGATTTAGCTGCTATTTTATTCTTTAAAACGTTTTAACGTAAATTTGATTTTCAATTTCGACTATTCTCGTGAAATTCAAGTCCAAAAAAAGGTATATTAGGCGAGTGGTTAGTTTGTGGGCCTCAACGGCGGGCGCTGTAGCTTGCGGGGGCCTTACGAAAGGAGACACAATGGCAGTAAAGGTTGCTATTAACGGCTTCGGTCGCATCGGTCGTCTGGCTTTCCGTCAGATGTTCGGTCATGAGGGCTCCGAGATTGTCGCTATCAACGACCTCACCTCTCCCGATATGCTCGCTTACCTGCTGAAGTACGACTCCACGCAGGGCAACTACGCTCGCGATCACGAGGTCGTTGCTGGCGAGGATTCCATCACCGTTGACGGCAAGGAGATCAAGATCTACAAGGAGGCCGACGCCAACAACCTGCCTTGGGGCGACCTCGACGTCGACGTCGTTCTCGAGTGCACCGGCTTCTACACCAGCAAGGCTAAGGCTCAGGCCCACATCAACGCTGGCGCCAAGAAGGTCGTCATCTCCGCTCCGGCCGGCAGCGATCTGCCCACCATCGTGTACAACGTCAACCACGAGACGCTGACCGCTGAGGACAACATCATCTCCGCCGCTTCCTGCACCACCAACTGCCTCGCCCCGATGGCCAAGGGTCTGAACGACTTCGCTCCCATCGTGTCCGGCATCATGACCACCATTCACGCCTGGACTGGCGACCAGATGCCGCTCGACGGCCCGCAGCGCAAGGGCAACAAGCGTCGTAGCCGCGCCTGCGCCGTCAACATCGTCCCCAACACCACCGGTGCTGCCAAGGCTATCGGCCTGGTTCTCCCCGAGCTCAACGGTAAGCTCATCGGTGCCGCCCAGCGCGTTCCGACGCCGACCGGCTCCATCACCAACCTCTACGCTGTCGTTGACAAGAAGGTCACCGTCGACGAGGTCAACGCCGCTATGAAGGCCTACGCTGCCACCATCTCCGAGACCTTCGGTTACAACGAGGACGACATCGTCTCCACCGACATCATCGGCGAGACCCACGGCTCCATCTTCGACGCCACTCAGACCATGTGCTCTGATCTCGGCAACGGCCAGACCCTCGTTCAGGTCACCTCTTGGTACGACAACGAGAACTCTTACACCTCTCAGATGGTCCGCACCATCAAGTACTTCGAGAAGTTCGTTGCTTAATTTAGCTTTTAGCGAATAGCTCGTTGAGCGTCTAAAGAAGGGCGCGGCCTTATAGGGCTTACACCCTAGGGTCGCGCCCTTTTTATAGGAAATCGTCTGCCGTAATGGGAGGCAGACACGTACGAAAGGTAGAAGCAAACATGGCCTTTACCAAGAAGACCGTCCGCGACATCGATGTCGACGGCAAGCGCGTTCTCGTCCGCGTTGACTTCAACGTGCCTATCAAGGATGGCGTCGTTGGCGACACCACCCGCATCAAGGCTGCCCTGCCCACCATCAACTACCTCGTTGAGCACAACGCTCGCGTCATTCTCATGAGCCACCTCGGCCGTCCCGAGGGCACCGGCTTCCAGCCTGAGCTCTCCCTTGAGCCTGTCGCCAAGAAGCTCGCTGAGCTCTCTGGTCTCGATGTTGCCTTTGTCGCCGACACCTACGGCGAGAAGGCTGCTGAGGCTGTCGCCGCCGTCGAGCCGGGCAAGGTCCTCGTTCTCGAGAACGTCCGTTTCGACAAGCGTGAGAAGAAGAACGATCCCGAGATCGCCAAGAAGCTCGCTTCCTATGGTGACGTCTTCGTTCTCGATGCCTTCGGCACCGCTCACCGCGCCCAGGGTTCCGTCGTGGGCCCCGCCGCTTACCTGCCTGCCGTCGCCGGCTTCCTGCTCGAGAAGGAGGTCGACACGCTGACCGGCATCTTCGCCGAGCCCGAGCGCCCCTTCGTCGCTATCGTCGGCGGTTCCAAGGTTTCCTCCAAGATCGGCGTTCTCGATCACCTCATCGACTCCGCTGACACCCTGATCATCGGTGGCGGCATGGCCTACACCTTCTTCCTGGCTCAGGGCCTGACCGTCGGTCAGTCCCTCAAGGAAGAGGACTGGGTCGAGCGCGCCGGCGAGATGCTCAAGAAGGCCGAGGAAAAGGGCGTCAAGATCCTGCTCCCCATCGACAACCGCGTTGCCGATCACTTTGGCGAGGACGCTGTCCCCGAGGTTGTCGCTTCCGACGCTATCCCCGACGATCGTGAGGGCATGGACATCGGCCCCAAGACCGAGGAGCTCTACGCCGAGGCCGTCAAGGGCGCCAAGACCGTGTTCTGGAACGGCCCCATGGGCGTCTTCGAGTTCGACAACTTCGCTCACGGCACCCAGGCTATCGCCGAGGCCGTCGCCGAGGCCGACTGCACCTCGATCATCGGCGGTGGTGACTCTGTCGCGGCTGTCAACAAGTTCAACCTGGCCGACAAGATGAGCTGGATCTCCACCGGTGGTGGCGCTTCCATGGAGCTCGTCGAGGGTAAGGCCCTGCCCGGAGTGGAGGCGCTTCTCGATGCCTAATCGCACCCTTCTTATTGCTGGTAACTGGAAGATGAACAACGACGTCGCCGAGGCCGCCAAGCTCGCCGACGAGCTGGCTCAGGCTCTGCCCGAGGTTCCGGCTGGCGTCGAGGTGCTCGTCTGCCCTCCGACCATTGACATCACCACGGTTCATGACCGCATTCAGGCTGCCCCCATCGCCCTCGGTGCACAGAACGTGTACTGGGAGGCCAAGGGTGCCTTCACCGGTGAGTCCTCTTGCGACATGCTCAAGTCCGCTGGCTGCACCTACTGCATCATCGGTCACTCCGAGCGTCGCGACTACTTCCACGAGACCGACGAGGACCAGAACAAGAAGGCCAAGGCCCTCGTTGCCGCCGGTCTTGTTCCCGTCTTCTGCTGCGGCGAGTCCCTCGAGGTCCGCGAGGCTGGCACCTATGTCGAGCACGTCGTGAACCAGGTCAAGGCTGGCCTTGCTGGTCTTGAGATCACCTGCCCCAAGCAGGTCGTCGTCGCCTACGAGCCCATCTGGGCCATCGGTACCGGCAAGACCGCTACCGCCGAGGACGCTCAGGAGGTCTGCGGCGCTATCCGTGAGACCCTCAAGGAGATGTTTGGCGAGGAGCTCGCCGACGGTATCCGCGTCCTG
This sequence comes from uncultured Collinsella sp., assembly GCA_900542365.1. Classification (GTDB taxonomy): domain Bacteria; phylum Actinomycetota; class Coriobacteriia; order Coriobacteriales; family Coriobacteriaceae; genus Collinsella. The sequence continues at coordinate 33,195 of UQNH01000009.1, forward strand.
TACGGTGGTTCCGCTAAGCCCGGCAACATTGCCGAGCTCGTCGCCAAGCCCGACGTTGACGGCGCCCTCGTGGGCGGCGCTTCGCTCAAGGCTGCCGACTTCGCCTCTATGGTCGTCAAGGCAGGCGAGTAGGACATATGGCACAGCGTCATCTTCCTGCACTCCTGATCATCATGGATGGCTGCGGCCTTGCTCCGGCTGATGGCGAGAACGCCGTCGCCGCTGCCAAGACGCCCTTCCTTGATAGCCTGTACGAGAAGTATCCTCACACCACGCTCGGTGCTTCGGGCGAGGACGTGGGCCTTCCCGACGGCCAGATGGGCAACTCCGAGGTGGGTCACCTCAACATCGGTGCCGGCCGCATCGTGTTCCAGGAGCTTTCGCGCATCAACAACGCCATCAAGGACGGCTCCATCGCCAAGAACGAGGTCTTCGTCAAGGCTATGGACGACGTCAAGGCTGACGGCAAGACTCTCCACCTTATGGGCCTTATGAGCCCTGGCGGTGTTCATTCTCACATGAACCACGTCGAGGCTCTGGTCAAGATGGCTGCCCAGCATGGCGTCAAGACCGTTCGCGTCCACGCCTTCATGGATGGCCGCGACGTCGACCCGCAGTCCGGTGCCGGCTACATGAGCGAGTTCTGCGCTTTTCTGGCTAAGATCTCCGAGGAGACCGGTTGCGACGCTCGCGTTGCCACCGTTTCGGGCCGCTATTGGGCCATGGACCGCGACAACCGCTGGGAGCGCATCCAGCGTGCCTACGACGTCATGGTCAACGCGTCCGATGCCGATACCGACCCCGTTGCCGGTATCAAGGCCTACTACGAGAAGGATCCGCGCGGCGACGAGTTCGTCGAGCCCTTCGCAGCCCACAACGAGGGCATCCACGAGGGCGACGCGGCCATCTTCTTCAACTTCCGTCCCGACCGCGCTCGTCAGATGACCCGCGTGTTCACGGACAAGGAGTTCGACGGCTTTGAGCGCGAGCAGATCAAGCTTTCGCACTTTGTGACGATGACCGAGTACGATCCGACGTTTGACGTCGAGGTCGCTTTCCCCAAGACGTTCCCCGAGAACGTCCTGGCCGACGTTATCGCCGCCAACGGCCTGAAGCAGCTGCACACCGCCGAGACCGAGAAGTACGCCCATGTGACGTTCTTCCTCAACGGCGGCATCGAGGAGCCCAAGGAGGGCGAGGAGCGCGTGCTCGTCGCTTCCCCCAAGGTCGCTACCTACGATCTGCAGCCTGAGATGAGCGCTCCCGAGGTTACTGAGAAGCTTGTCGCCGCCATCAACGAGGATCGCGCTGATTTCTACATCGTGAACTTCGCGAACTGCGACATGGTTGGTCACACCGGTGTCTTCGACGCCGCCGTTAAGGCCGTCGAGGCTGTTGACGATGCCCTGTCTAAGGTTGTCCCGGCGATTCTCGCCAAGGGCGGCTTTGCGCTGATTACCGCCGACCACGGCAACGCCGATCACATGTTTGACGTTGCTTCCGACGGTTCCAAGCATCCGTTTACGGCTCACACCACCAACCGTGTGCCGTTCATCATCGTTGATGAGAAGGCCAAGCTCACCGGTATCGAGGACGGCCGTCTTTCCGATATCGCTCCGACTATGCTCACCATGGCTGGTATTGAGCCTTCCGCCGAGATGACGGGTCGCGTGCTCGCCACCGAGGCCTAATAGAAAACAAATACCGTTTTCTAGTAAGGGGGTTGTCCACAACCGGACAACCCCCCTTTTTGGTATTTCTGCCATTTCCGCCCCGTCCTTGAGTGGCAGGTAGGGGAGAGCGGTGGATTGTGGTACAGTACTGGAGTTTGAATTGTTCTATTAAGGAGCTTATCTATGGGTCCGTTCCAGATTCTTCTGTTTGTCGTTTGGGCTATCTCTGCCGTGGCGCTGACGATTCTCGTCCTGATGCACTCCGGTAAGGGTACCGGCGTTTCGGATATGATCGCTAGCTCGCTGTATAACTCCAGCTCTGCCACGGGCGTCATGGAGCAGAACCTCGATCGCCTGACGGTAATTATGGCCGTCGTTTTTGCTGCGTGTGTCGTTCTGTGCATGTTCTTCTTCCCGCAGGGCATCGTCGGCTACTAAGCATCGGCGTATATACGTTTGTAAAGGGTCCCGCATGTGCGGGGCCCTTTTTGTTTACAGACTTGTAATAGAGTCAAAATATCCCCACATACTTCGCCTAACTAAAGAAATTCTCGACCGTTAACCGGAATTAGCGCCATATTGTGCATAAAATGCGCTACTGTATTGCGAAACGTTGGTCCGCACTGCATAACCAGCCATAACGGCGGGCCGCGTTTGAATGGTTCGATCGGGCTGTCTCGACGTTGCCCGGCCGAATTCACTTTGTCCTATCTCATAAGGAGGATGGCATGGCTGATTCTATGTTCCACCAGCCCGTTATGGGTCGTCGCGCCTTTGTTGGCGGCACCCTCGCTGCGAGCTCCATGGCTTTTCTTGCCGCATGCGGCAAGAAGGGCGGCGACGCTTCCGGTTCTGAGTCCGGTTCGACGCTGAACTTCTACATCAACAACCCGGTCTGCATCGACCCCTACAACGTCCAGGAGGATCAGGGCACTCAGGTCGAGTACCAGCTCTTCGACGCTCTGACGGAGTATGATAACGAGAAGGGCGAGATCGTTCCGCTGGCTTGCGAGTCCTTTGAGGCTAACGACGACGCCACTGAGTTTACCTTCAAGATCAAGAAGGCTAAGTTCCACAACGGTGACGACGTTACCTCCAAGTCCTTCAAGCTCGGCTGGGAGCGCCTGGTCAACACTAAGTCGGCCATCGCTACCGAGTATGGTCCTTCCGAGGTCTCCTACCACCTTTCCATGGTCGAGGGCTATGACGATCTGCTTGCCGGTAATGCTACCGAGCTGTCCGGCGTTACCTGCCCGGATGACGAGACCCTCGTCGTCAAGCTGACTTCCGCCTACGCCGACTTCCCGTTCGTCGCCTCTCACCCGGCTCTGTCCCCGGTTCCCGAGTGCGCCGAGTCCGATGTCAAGAGCTTCTACCTTGCCCCGGTCGGTAACGGCCCGTTCATGATGGACGGCAAGTGGGAGGATGGTCAGGAGATCAACCTCAAGAAGTTTGACGATTACTATGGCGACAAGGCCAAGATCGACGCCATCCACTTCCAGGTCATCAAGGACGTGGAGACCGCTTACAAGGAGTTCCAGGCCGGCAACCTCGATGTCTGCGACGTTCCCGTTGCTCAGATCGACGCCGCCAAGAAGGACCGCGGCGAGTCCAAGGATGGCTACACCATGGGTGATGGCGAGCGCATGCTGCTCGGCTCCGAGCCTTCCACCTACTACCTGACCTGCAACACCACGGCCGAGCCGTTCAACAACGCTGACCTGCGCAGGGGCATCTCCCTGGCTATCAACCGTGAGGCCATCTGCAAGACCATCTTCAAGGGCACCCGTACCCCCGCTGACGGCATCGTTCCTCCGGGAATCGCCGGCTACAAGGAGGGCGCATGGGAGTTCTGCGCCTATGACGTCGACAAGGCTAACGAGTACCTCGACAAGGTCGCTCCCGCTGGCGCTAACGGCGATCGTGGCATTAATGTGACCCTGTCCTACAACCAGGAGGGTGGCCACAAGGAGATCATGGAGTCCATCATCGGCGACCTCGCCAAGGTGGGCGTCACCGCCGTCTCCGATACTCCCGAGTGGTCTGCCCTGCTCGAGCAGTATCAGAACTTCAACTATCAGTTCGGTCGTCTGGGCTGGATTGCCGATTACCCGATCATGGACAACTTCCTGTACCCGCTGTTCCACTCCGACTCCCTCGGTGGCGACAACCGCTCCGGTTACAACAACCCCGAGTTCGATGCCAAGGTCGATGAGGCCCGTGCCACGGTTGACGACGACGAGCGCATCGCCAAGATGCAGGAGGCTGACGCTATGGTCGCCGCTGACTGCCCGGTCATCCCGGTGATGTTCTACACGCACACCATCGCTGGCTCCGATCGCATCAAGCACCTCTATGTCGATCCGCAGAAGCACGCCGATTTGGGTACCGCTGAGCTCGCCTAAGAGTTTTGCAGCTTCCATGAGGGTCAAGTATTTACGTAGACCTCATGGGAAACATACAGTTCTCCCTAACCTGGGGTAAACTGGCTGATGGTAATTTTGGGATGCCGGTCTGGCGATCGGCATCCCATTTAGGTTAATCCCTAGATAGGGGAGTGGTATGGGTAAGTACATCGTTAAACGTGTGCTTCAGTTCATCCCGGTATTTTTGGGCGTTACGTTGATTCTGTTCGCCCTCCAGAATATTGTGCCGGGAGACCCGATCAAGCTGATCGGTGGAGACAAGGCTCTGTCCCCCGAGGTAGAGCTTCAACTTCGCGTGCGCTATCACCTGGTCCAGGCGGACGAGGACGGCAACGCGATCCTTGACGAGAACGGCGATCCCGTTCCAACGTCGCTTGTGGACCAATACTTGAATTACATGAATGGTCTGCTTCATGGCGATCTGGGCAATTCGTATCAGCGCAAGCTGCCGGTTGCGGAAATCTTTGCCCAGAAGTATCCGTATACGGTTAAACTCGCCGCGTGCGCCATTGTGCTCGAGGCAATCATGGGTATCGGTGCGGGTATCATTTCGGCGGTAAAGCGCTATTCCTTCTGGGATATTTTGGTAACGCTGACCACGTCGATCCTCGTTGCTGTTCCTGCCTTCTGGCTCGGTATGCTGCTGCAGCTGTTCTTTGGCGTCATCCTTAAGGATGCCACCGGCGGCGCATTCTCCATGCCGATCTCGGGTGCCGGCGGCTCCAGCTCTCAGTATCAGGATTGGATGCACTATGTGCTTCCGACCATCACGCTGGCTTCGGTTTCGACCGCCTATGCTGCCCGCATCATGCGCTCGCAGCTGCTCGACGTCATGAATCAGGATTATATCCGCACGGCAAAGGCTAAGGGTCTCTCCAATCGCGCGATCATCATCAAGCATGCGCTTAAGAACGCACTCATCCCCGTCGTTACCTATATTGGTGTCGACTTCGGTGGCATGCTTTCGGGCGCCATCCTGACCGAGACGGTCTTTAACTGGCCCGGTATCGGCTCTGAGGTCTACCGCGCCATCAGCATGCGTGACTGGCCCATCGTTATGGGCGGCGTTACGCTCATCGTTGTCGTCGTCATGGTGATCAACCTGCTCGTCGACATTAGCTATGCATTCCTCGACCCGCGCATCCGCCTTGGCGGTCCGTCGGATAAGGCCTAAGGGAGGTACGTCTCATGCAGGAAACTGATTCTCAGTCTCAGGAGCAGGCTACCGCCACCAAGGCCGCCTCTGCTCCCGCCAAGTCCCGCACGCTGTGGGGCGACGCTTTTAAGCGTCTTCGCAAGAACAAGCTCGCCGTTATCGGTGTCTGCTGGATCATCATCGTCGTTGTGGTTGCCCTGACCGCAGATCTGTGGGCTAAGCCCTGGCTCGGTTCGCCGACGGCTTCCGACTCGACCACCATGGCCGAGACGTCGCTGCTGGCTCCGTGTGCCGAGCACCCGTTTGGTACCGACGCCCTTGGTCGCGACATTCTCGTCCGCGTTATCTACGGTGCACGCGTTTCGCTGTCCGTCGGCATTATGGCCACCGCCATCTCCACGGTGATCGGATTGGTCATGGGTGCTCTGGCCGGTTTCTACGGCGGAATCTGGGATACGATCATCATGCGCTTTGCGGATATCTTCCTAGCGTTCCCGTACGTGCTGTTCGTCGTCGCCATGATCGCCGTTATCGGCCGTGGTCTTCAGAATGTCTTTATCGCCATCGGTATTCTCGGCTGGCCTTCTATTGCGCGCGTCTTCCGATCCGCGATCCTGACGGTCAAGGAAAACGACTATGTTGACGCTGCGCGCGCGATGGGTGCATCCGATGCTCGTATCGTCGTGCGTCACATCTTCCCGAACTCCGTTGCCTCCATCGTGGTCTACGCGACTATGAACATTGGTGGCGCCATTCTGACCGAGTCCGCTCTGTCCTTCCTCGGCATGGGCGTTATTCCGCCTACGCCTTCGTGGGGCTCCATGATTCAGGACGGTCAGCAGTATCTTCTGACTGCTCCCTGGATGATGATCATGCCCGGTCTGGCAATTCTCTCGACGGTGCTCGCCTTCACCCTGCTGGGTGACGGTCTGCGCGACGCCCTCGACGTCAAGATGAAGGACGCATAAGGATGAAGAAGAACAAGAACTATGTGGACCTGAAGGACCAGCCGGTTCCTGAGGGCCAGCATCTGCTCGAGGTCGATGACCTTAAGATGTATTTCCACACCGAGGATGGCGTTGTTCGCGCTGTCGACGGTGTCTCCTACACGCTCGATCGCGGCGAGACCCTGGGCGTCGTCGGTGAGTCCGGCTCCGGTAAGTCCGTGACCGCCATGACCATCATGGGTCTTATCTCGATGCCTCCGGGAAAGATCGAGGGCGGCGACGTTCGCTATCGCGGTCGTTCTATCCTCGAGATGACCGAGGAAGAGATGCAGCACATTCGCGGTAACGACATCGCGATGATCTTCCAGGATCCTATGACCTCCTTGAACCCGGTCTATAAGATCGGCAAGCAGGTGGGCGAGGGTCTTCGTCTGCACCGTGGCTACTCCAAGCAGGAGGCGCTCAAGCGCGCTACCGAGCTTTTGGACCTCGTTGGTATTCCCGAGCCCGAGAAGCGCGTCAATGAGTATCCGCACCAGTTCTCTGGCGGTATGCGTCAGCGCGTCATGATTGCCATGGCCCTTGCCTGCGATCCCGATATTCTGATTGCCGATGAGCCCACGACTGCCCTGGACGTTACCATTCAGGCTCAGATTATTGAGCTTATGCAGGAAATGCAGGAGAAGAACGGCAACGCCATCATCATGATTACCCATGACCTGGGTGTTGTCGCCGATATGGCCGATAAGATCATGGTTATGTACGCCGGCCGTCCCGTCGAGTTCGGTACTGCTGAAGAAATCTTCTACGAGAGCCGCCACCCCTATACCTGGGGCCTTATCCGCTCCATCCCGGAGCAGGCCATCGATGAGAAGAAGCCGCTTACGCCGATTCACGGTAACCCGCCTTCGCTCATGAACCTGCCCGAGGGCTGCGTGTTCTCGCCTCGTTGCCCCTATGCAACCGATAAGTGCCGCAAACAGCGCCCCGAGCGTGTTGTTACCGAGTCCGGCCACTATTCTGCGTGCCATTATTCCGGTGACCCCGAGTTCCTCAAGAACGCTCCCGAGACGTCTCGTACGCGCAAGGATTCCAAGAAGGGAGGCGAGGCGTAAATGGCAGACAATAACGAGCGCACTCCGCTGTTGAAGGTCGAGCACCTCTCCAAGGAGTTCCCCGCAGAGTCCGGCATGTTCGCCAAGCGTTTTTCCAAGCGCGTCGTCTCTGCTGTAAACGACATCTCTTTTGAGATTTATCCTGGCGAGACCTTTGGTCTGGTTGGCGAGTCTGGTTGCGGTAAGTCCACCACGGGCCGCACTATCATGCGTCTGACCAAGCCGACTGCCGGTAAGGTATTTTTCCAGGGCAAAGATGTTGCCGAGATGAGTAAGCATGAGATCAAGGACATGCGTCGCGAGATGCAGTTTATCTTCCAGGATCCTTATGCTTCGCTCAACCCTCGTATGACCATCGGCGAGATTGTCTCCGAGCCCATGACCATTCATGGTGTGGGTACCAAGGAGGAGCGCATTGAGCGCGTCCGTGAGCTTCTCGACGTCGTTGGACTGAACCCCGAGCACATCAACCGCTATCCGCATGAGTTCTCGGGCGGCCAGCGTCAGCGTGTCGGTATTGCCCGCGCTTTTGCGCTGAAGCCCAAGCTGATTATCTGTGACGAGCCGGTATCCGCTTTGGATGTGTCCATTCAGGCCCAGGTTCTGAACCTGCTCAAGGAACTGCAGGACAAGTTTGGTACCGCGTATCTGTTTATCGCACACGACCTGTCCGTCGTACAGCACATCTCCGATCGCGTTGCCGTTATGTATCTGGGTAAGATGGTCGAGGTTTCGGACTGGAAGACGCTCTATAGCGAGCCTCACCATCCGTACACGCAGTCGCTGCTGTCTGCCGTGCCGGTTCCCGATCCGGATATCCAGAAGACCCGTAAGCGCATCATCCTCGCTGGCGATCCGCCGTCGCCGCTGGATCCGCCGACCGGCTGCCGTTTCCATACGCGCTGCCCGATCGCTCAGGGTATCTGCTCCGAGAAGCTGCCTGAGTTTAAGGAAGTCGCACCGGGTCACTGCTGCGCCTGTCACTTCGCGGAGCCGTTCCCGATCAAGGAATCGCACATCGACCTGTAGTCGGTGAACCGTCCGGGCCCGCTCTGGAATTGCCTTTCAGAACGTCCTCGACCATGGAAGCCCTCTTATCCTGCTCCTTCGGAGCTGCGGATAAGGGGGCTTCCTGGTCTGACGCTCCTATTTGGCAAGGTGTTTTTTAGAATCCATTTTGCGCTCGGCCTCGAAGGCCCGCCTGTCCCAATCGAGCGGAAGTCCGGCCTCGACCCATGCCTCGTAGGCCCTCCTTATGGGCTTGAGCTCCCTTTGGCCCCTCTCCAGCATCGAGATGTACTTCTCGCTGGTTCCCAATATCGACGCCGCCCTCACCTGGCTGACCTTCGCCGCGCGCCTGGCCGCCACGAGCTCCGAGGCGTCCTCGGGCCTCCTGATCTCGTGCGGGTGCATCAGCGCCCGGTACGCCTCCCTGGCCACGTAGCGCTTGAGGCACCTCATGACCTCCCTGTCGCTCTTTCCCCGCCCCCTGGCCCTCTCGGCGTACTCGGCGGTCTCGGGGTCGCGCATGACCCTCTGCCTCGCGATCTCGTGCAGCGCGCTGTTCGCCTGCC
>UQNH01000010.1:0-41318 GCA_900542365.1 uncultured Collinsella sp.
ATCAACGGTCAGATGGTGTATGGTCATGACGGTTTTGCAGGTGAATTGGGGCACCGCGACCAGGGGCGACAGCATCGAGCCGCCCGTCATGGCAATCGTCGCCGCAGCAACCGTCACCACGCGTCCAGCCGCCTTGGCCTTACCCAAAGCCTTGCCGTCCATGTCCTTGTTCATATTCTTGCTCATTGTCGATTCCTTCCCACGGTGAGCCGTTGTTTGACACAGATAGTCGATCCAACTTGCCCCATTAAAAAGAGGTGATAACGGGGTAATTAAATTGAGCGATTTGAATCGCGGCGAACCTGGCATTCGCAAAAGCCAAACTCATAGTTCCGCTCGCGCTCAATCTCATCCAAATACTCGAGATCTTCGCCACTTGGCGCCTCTTCACCTAGGCATACAGGCCAGTTCTCTGTGCGAGAACGGTCAGTACGGCCATAAATGGTCTCGAGATTAATGAAATCGATATTGCCGTTGTTAAAGGAGAAATTGCTGGTGCTCATGCTCAAATCCCGTCCACATAAACTCAAATTGCTGTGCTTGGCCTCTTTTAGAGACCCCATCTCATACGCTATGACTGTAGTATATGCGCTCTGCTTGCATGTTGCAAGAACATTTTTATTTTTCTAGCGCTTATAGCTAATCTGTTTCCTCTGTTTCCTCACGAGCAAATACCAGGCTCCCCCGCCGCGCCCTCACGCGCGGCACATTCGTTGAGATACTTCACCGGAATCGGCCACCTGGAGGGAGCTCCGTGGCGCGAAAGCCCCACATTGACCAGCTGAACCAGCAGCTCGGACAGATCGTCGCCTTCGAGCACCTCAATCGAGCGCACATGAATCGCCGTCGCCAGGTCCTCCTTGGTGCCGTTGTTGACGCCCACAAAGTAGCAGGTCATCCCTGCACGTTCAAACGTTCCAATGCCGTAATAGGGCGAGTTGTAGCTTTCGAAAAACTCCTTCTTACGGCCCGCTTTGCCCGTAAGCTGGTAATCGCGCACCAAGGTCGCAAAGTTGTTAGAGAAGGTCGTCAAGCCCGTATCGCGCACGCGCGCGAGCATAGACTGTCCACCTGCCCGCACGTCAAAGATATAGGCATCCTTGTCGAGCTTGCCGTCGGCCGTCAACAGCTCAAGCTCTATCTCGTCCACGGGACCATCCTCGATGGAATGCGAGGTGTAGTCCATGGCCCCGTCAGCACCAATCGTTAGCGTTGCAAGGCGCGCATCCAGCTCAATCTTGTCTTCCTCTTTACGCGGAACATTGACCACGCCGCAGACCGTCACCGACTCAACGCCAAAAGAGCCAAGGTCAAACGCCTGCATCCGTCCGTCGACGACGTTCTGCTTTACCAGCAGCTCTTTGAGCATGGCTCCCAGGATTCCCTCCTGTGCGCCCCGTACCTTTGTATTCGGCATCGCCTTAACCAGCGGCTCGCACACATCCGGCGTCACATGCTGCTCCACCACGCCAGCGTGCAGAGCATAGCCATCGTCCTCGGCGACCTCGTTGGCTACCACAACGATATTCCACGCCAGCGGATCAACAGCCCTGCCGCCATACGACGCGCGCACGCCCCACGAGGAATCGTTGAGCCGATCGGCCAACTGGCGCGCTACCCTATCAAGCCCGTCACCCGCGAACGAAACCACAACCCGCCGCCCCAACGAACGCTCCGCAACCACATGGGCGTATCGGTCGCTTTTCAGAACCTCGTAGAAGCTCTTGCGCGGATACTCCCTGAGCGATATCTGGGCAAAATCGCTGTACCGACGCTCAAGAATCTGCAGCTCTCGGTACAGGATTCCCTTCTTGGTATAGGCGACCTTTTCCGCCTGGGCAGAAAACGTAAGGTCACGGCGTTTGGACGGCTTATCGCCCTTGGCACGGCGCAGGATATACTCATCGCTTTGTCCGTGAGCCAGCACCACCGTAGCCACAGGCGACAGCCTGTAACCCACCTGGCTGTTGATCTTCTCGAGTTCCAGCTTGTCGCCTGCCGCACGACCGATGAGCACCCGCCGCTTGGCAAACGTTCGGATCTTAAGTTCAAAGGTGCAGTCCTCGTTGATAACAGTCTCGACCGTCTCAATCTTGGCAGGGCCCGTTCCTGCTTCCTCAATGGCGTCGCGGCGGTCGCCCTTGGCACTAATGACATACAGGTGTCCCGTGTCATTGGGAATCTCGTCCTCGACCCCCTCAAACTGCGAGCAAGAGTTGAATAGCAGGCGCAACACGACGCAATCTTCCAGCTCGTCCCAATGAGTTTTAATCGGAACCATTTGCTCATGGGCGAGCGGGGCGTTAAGGTCGCCCGTCTGCACGCCCGCTTTGACCATCAGAAAGACGCGGTTGTCTGCAAGCTGCGTAAGCGCGACGACCTTGCCCGTCTGGCATACATCGGCCATAAAGTTCGCCACGGCATGCTTGCCTGCATCGCCTACGTTGCACCAAAAGACCGAGTAGCGCTCCTCGGCAGCAGCGGCATCGAGCTGCAGCTTAAACTCAGATACGGCAATGTCTCCCAAGCCACACGACTGGTTATGCTTCGATTGCACGATGAACCGCCTCCATCATCTCCAGATTGATTGCACCGTCAGCGGCCATATAAGGAACGGAGAACACAGCCCCTTCGGCGTCGAGTGCCTTGGGCGCGCACTCAAGCGCTGCCTCATCAGCCAAAACGTTGACGATTAGCAGGCGTTTCGCCCCAACCTTTTGAGCCTTGGCCCTAAAGCGCTCGGCATCCGACGCCTCGCGACCGTCGCGAACATAAGCGATATAGGCACCGATGCGATAGTGCTTGAAGTCGATCCACACCCCGGTTTTGTTGCCGGCGGCATCGAGCACCTCAAAATCGCCGCCCGTCTCGGCATGGGCCGCATCACCGCACGTGAGCGAATAACGTCCGTCGTAATACGCCTCAAAGATGGCCCTACCGGCAGACTCGCCCAACTCTCCCAGGTATACCGCCTGGAACATATAGGGCGTCATGTGCACCGTCGCCGCCGGCTGCAACGTCGTGGGCACCCCGTCGCGCGACCAGCGCTCGCGCACCTCGCGAATCGAGAGCAGCTCGGGCACACGGGCAGCCGCCTGGCTTACCTGGCGAACCTTTGCGCCCTTTAAGCCCTCGTTATAGCGGCAGCGCTCCTCCAGGCGGGCAGCAATCTGCTCGACAGGTTCACCCTCATAGCTGGGAAACTCAAAATGCGGCACCTTACACGCTCCGCCCTGCGCATACGCATAGCCACTCGCGGCAAACGGCATGTGCAGTGCGGTGCTTTTGCGCGCAGGATAGCTTGCGAGGTCCTCCCACGGCAGGCAAAAATGATGCAGATAAAAGTCGCGCTCGCCATCGAAGGCGGCCAGATCTTCCTCGCGCGCATCGAGGGAGGTAACCTTCCATGCCAGCTTTTCGTGCTTCTCTTTCGCCAGGTTGTTCCTAAAGGCAGCAAGGTTCTGCTGTTTGTTAGCAGCGTGCTGCTTCTTGTCCGCCATGTGATTGTTGACAGCCGCACAGGCGCCAACAACCTGCTCCAGCTCGTAGCCCATCGGCAAATCGTGCAGGAACGAAAAGTCGCAATCGCCGGCGATTTTGCGGTCGAGCATTACCTGCACGTGCGGCATCTTTACGCTCGTGCGCATCAGGCGGCCCACGGCCTGCGCCACAATGCGAGCACCTTCGACCTGATAAGAGAGGGTATTGCGAACCGGCAGATTCCGTTTGGTGCCAGACAGCAGCAGCCGTACGTTATGACGCTTTTCGGTAAACGGGACCTCTCCGCGCGCCACCAGCTCTTCCTGTTCAACCACACCTGTCAACGCCTGCTGAACAAACGTCGCCGAGCTAATCTCGACTTCCGACGTCAGACGGCTCGTAGGCGACTCAATGTACAGAAAGTCCAGGTCCATCTTGGGACGGCGGTCGGCATCCTCGAAGCCGCAATCAACCTGTCGTACCGTGCGACACAAACTTTCCGGTACCTTGTATTTAAGATTCTTGGAAAAGCCACCGGCCGACAAATTGATGAGCATAAGGGTTGGCCGGCCCATCTCGAGACGGTTTTGAGCGTCACCCCAACCGATATCCCATTCTGCAGCGTTAAAGCACGGCACCATACCCTTGGCCTCCTTGAGCGACTCCTCGTACGACGCCTCGGGGCACTTAACGTTCCGAATCACCAGCTCGGCAACGATTTCTCGGGCAAGGTCCAGCGCCAAGCTATTAAAGTCGCCATGGTTTCCCATGTGGCGCGTCGTAAAGATGGCTCCTGCCTGATGCTCGTTGCGTGCAACGCCACGTGCCCAGGTGCTCACGGCAACGAGTGTCTTGCTTAGACGCTTCAATTCAAACTCGATGCTCTTGACGTCGCTTGTGCCCACCCTGTCGGCGATCTTTAAACGCAGACGCACCGCAAGCCCTTCACTTACGCCGACCTGGTCAAAGAACTCCATCACGCGCTCGTACGTCTCGTCGGGCGATACGATGGCCCCACCAAAGGCGCCGCCGGCCAACGCAGCCATACCGGCAAGATTCTTGTCTTCGTCAACCCAAGCAACGTCAACGTCGTACGTCTTTGCCGCCTGCTTGTTAAACAGCTTGGTCTGTCGCACGATCTCTTGGTTGAGCTCGCCAATCCACGTATCCTTGCGGACCACGCCGTGAACCTCATCGAGGTAATCCAGGTTAAAGTTCTTTACGGTCGATGCGCTCCAAGTTGCGCTCATGCACACGCAGGGCGCATTGGCAGCAATGGAGGCCAAGTACGCCTCGGGCATGCGCTCAATGCCATGGCTGGTTAGGTGCGTGGTAAATATGTGGTCGAGCGTGGTTTCCATCACCAGGTAGCCGACGCCGCGCGCATACATCGAGTCATCGGCTGCATCAATATCGTCGTTCTTACGGTTCTTAAAGAACAGCGCCATCATCAACGCATTCCAAAAGCATTTCTCACTGGTTTGGTCGTTCCTAATGCCCAGCGCATCGATGATGTTCTTGCGCGAAAGATCGTCCTTGTACGAAATGCTGCCGTAATACAGGCTATCCATAAGGCTGGCGCAGATGGCAAGGTGACCTACTACCATCCTAACGACGCCGCGCGCACGACGAACCGCCTTGTTAACGGTTTGCTGTCCATTCGCCCCATGAGCCGTAATCATATTGCGGGTACCGTCCTCATTGAGCTTGTAGCACAACGGGTTTACCGAGTTATCGCCCACCGAGACATCATCACTGCCAAACAGACGACGACCGGCAAGCTGCTCGTCTTTTGCCTCGTCAGACAGCGCAAAAGGCGGGCGCAGTTTCATTTCCTTAATGCAGGAGGCGAGTGCCTTTTGAATATTCTCGGCATCCTTGGCGATTCCTTCGGCAGCTTCCTCTACGCTCGCTCGCGAAACCCTGTTCCTCTCGGCATTCGACCCCTTGTGATCGCCCGACGTAGAAGCGTGTGTGTAGACCGCCATCCATTGATCTCGATTTCCCAACAGCAAGGGGTCCACCACGCCGCCGTTAAAATGACGATCAAGGATGCGCAGCGCCTCATCCGGCTGAAACGTCACGGGGTCGTCCGTCAGCGTCGACAGCATATCGGACTTCATATGATCGATTTCGTCAAAGATAAACATGCTCTTCTCGGCGGCTGACGCATTAAAAAGCACAACTCTCGCACCGGTCACCGTATCAATTGTGTTGACGAGCTTTTGAGGCGTGCACGCAATCACATGCGGCATGCTCTCGTCGTTGAGTAGCGCAGATGGCCAAATCTGAGGGATTATCTCCATGCCACGCGTGATGTTTTTAAGCTCGCAACTCACTGCCCAACGCAGGCTCGCATCAGCTAACGACAGCTTGTCCCGCAGGCTGGGGGTCAGACGATCGACAACACTTCCCAGGCGTCTCCTTGTGTCAAGGATGCCCAAAAGGTCATCGGCGACCTCCATAGCGTTACGCCATGCCCGCTTAATGACGCGATAAGAGTGCTCGTCATCTGCTTCGATGGGACACGGAATTTTGCGCACACCCACGGCACCCTTGCCGCGGGTGGCCTCGATCCAATGCAGGATGTTCTCGCCCGCGCGCGGAAGATCGAACACCATGCGCGCCGCATCTTTGGAATCCATACCCTGATCAACCAGCAGTTGGCGCACGTTTGCAACATAGTTGTCGCGGTTGTCCTTGCCCGGCACCACAAACACCAAGGTACGGCGGCCGGGGCATTTGTTAAAACACCCCGACTCATCCCAGCCGCCGGCAATTAGATCGGCCGTGACCTGCTCGGCCGTGTAGTTTTTACCCGAGCCCGTCGTGGCGCCCAAAAAGTACAGGCCGTTGTTGTCCTGGTCCTTGGGGGCAAACAGCGCACGCTCAAAAAACTCGCGCATCGCCTTTTGGCGCGCAAGATAGGGAGCAAGCTCCTTGTCGCCCGCAGACGACGGATTCGATTGGCAGTTCAGCTCCCACGTAGCCATGGTCAAACCTCCGATTTAGTTGTTGCATGTGTTGAATACCATCCCGTGCGGACAAAAACTCACGCAGGGCGGTTGAGGTGGCGGCGTCCATGCCGCCTGAAAAAAGAAAGAAAGGAAAGAGAAGCAGTCGGCGACTACTCGCACGAAGCGAGCAGCTTCTCAAGATCGCATTCCAACGCCTCGCGCTCCTCAGCGTCGATCACCGCGAGGGCGACACGCATCAGGGACACATCGGCGGCAAGCTCCTTTACCTGGTCGGGACGCTTGCTAAAGTGGTCGTAAATCCGCAGGGCCTCCCCGGCCGCCAGGTACTGCCACTTTTCCAACGAAGGCTTTTCGGACCTGCTCATGGCATCGACCCACTCGCCAAGACCCTGAAAACCGTTGCCCGTAGTCGTGCCGTTCATAACCACATCGAGCGGGCTCAGCAAGCAATCGGGCGATTTTTTGTACACCAATTTGGTGAGCGTAAGCACCTGAGCAAGGTTGCGATACTGTTCCTTGTCGGCATAGAGCACGTCGTTGTAGCAGGCGCACGCCTTAAGCAGCTCGTGGGCGGCAATGCGCTCCGGCCCATCAAACGGAACGCCGCGCAACAACACCCCAGCAAGATCGAATGCCTTGCCGCCCTGCACGATCTTGTCGAGCGCCGAACCGTCCACCAAATCCGCCAGCCAAGCAAACTCAGGCTGATACGGCTTATGCTCGTCCTCGTCCTCATGCTCCATCCAGTCGCTTACCAACGCCAGGGCTTCAATCTCTCTCCCGTTCAGAAAGGGCGAATTCTCCCCCATCTCTTCCTGCAAAAAGCCCCGCGGCTCATGAGAGCGCTCGTACGCAACCGCAAGTTCCCCGTCGCTCACGACCAAGGTCGCACGGGAAATATAGGTATCTTCCCGCATGTCCCTCCAGGCGTACATCATAAGGGGACGCAGTTGACGGAGCATGCCGCGCGCGCCGGCACCTTCCTTAACCGCGCGCTTCGCCGCAAGGCGAGCAGCATCTGCCATCAGCTCCATCTTGGCGCCATTTCCCATCATGTTGTTGTACTTGGGCAGGTACTGTTCATACGCAATCTGGACCAGATCGTCCACGCTCAAGGCGTTAAAGTTAATCACCGAGCCAATGCGCCCGCACAGCTCGGACATAATACCCCAAGTCTCAACATCCTCGATGGTCGCACTGTCTCGCAGCTCGTTTGCCGATTTTGCGGCGGTGCACACGGCGGCATACGAGGATCCGAAGCCGACCGTGGTGCCAGACTTGTCACTCAGGCGCTTGCGCACCAGAGCATCCAAGCCCATAAAGGCGCCGCCCAAAATGCAAACAACCTGATCGAGGTTGAGCGTCTTAATGGCCGCACTCTTGGAGGTATCGCATTCAAACGGCATCTCCCCGCCTTCCAAGAGCTTAAGGAACGACTGCGATGGACTAAAGCTTGATGCAACTTCGCCCCCATCGGGCTCGGCACGAACTGCCTTGTCAAACTCGTCAAAGAGCACCAAACAGATATCGCCGGGATTGGCAGCCTGATAGTCCGCGACCTGCGACAGGCAGTTGCTCATGCTGGCACCGCGCCAGCCCTCGCCCGTCATGGTGGAGACATCGAACACAAACAGCTTGAGCCCCGCGGCATCCGCCACGGCCTTGATGGTGTGGGCCTTTCCCGTGCCAGTGGAGCCCATCACCAAAATGGCAGCGGGCGAAAGAACGTCGCGCGGGTCGGCGCCGCGTGCCAACATCACGCAGCGGTTGACCTCAAAGCTCAGCGCCGTCACAAAGGCCTCCAAGCTTCCTTCGTGGCCAATAACACTCTGACGCGTCTGCTCCACCAGACGCGTAGGCGCAATTCGATTGAGCAAGTCCTGGTAGCGATCGATGTTTCGATACTGCTTCTGAGTCATGGGCGCCTTCCTTTCCATATTGGTTTTCTTTCCTTCGATGTGGGCCGAGCCCTTAAACCACTACAGTGCCAGCGATGTCGCCGACTCCAGATAGATCACGTTGCCCGGCTGGGTAAAGACCGGAATGTGGTAGAGCAGCTGCAAAATGCCCTGCTTGAGCAGCGGAAACAGTGTGGGATGCAACACTTCGTACATCAGGGCACCAGCCATAAGAGCGGTAAGTATGGCAAGCAGCAGAAGCTTTTGAGCGTTAGAGAATACCGACATGGTCGTTCCTTTCTTCATGCGAGATATTTGGATTGCGTTGTGGGTTAGCGACTCATAGCGATGGCAATGCCAATAACCGTGATAACCACGGGGATCGCAAGCGATGCAAACAGAATCCCGGCAAAAAGGCCCACCACCAGCGCGCACACGATGATGACCAGCGTGGTGGGTACAAGCGCAAGCAGAGGAGTAACCACGCAGGCGGATGCAAAGCGAAGCCCGTGGAACTTGTGCTCATCGGGAAATAGAGCGTTAAGGACCCCTTCGACAATTCGCCACTCGACAATCGTTCCGATGGTTAAGACAACCGCCCAAAGCAGGTAATCATTTGCACGGGAATCCGAAGCCATCTTTCCGGTGACGCCAGCCCAACAATCAAATGCCGCGGTATAGCCCAGCAAACAGACGATCGCGCAGACGACGGATGCAAATGCGCCCGCGCTCTCGATTGCACCGAGCAGCTCGCACATGTCGGATTCGCGCCCTCCCGTTAACAGCACGATCCATTTGTGGGCAAGCGCCGCAACAAACGCCGCGCCCAGCACAACCCAGTACACCCTAAACGCCACCAGGCGCCATGAATGGAGCGGGATCACCGTGTTGCTCTCACTAATCTCGAACATAAACCCGCCGAGCCACGTCGTCAGCAAGCACATCATGTCGATGGCGACCACGTAGAGTACAACCGCAAAGACGGTTTGCAGAATCATGCCGAAAATATTCATCGCCGTTGGCTTCTTGGGGGCGTCCGGCTCGATTCTGTACATGTCGTATCCGTTCATTAGCTGTCCTTTCGTTGCTGAAACAACTAGTTGGTTTATCCACTGTAGCTTGATACAACTAGGAGATATGCAAATCTCTTAGTGTTAGTATCTAGCGAAATATTACCCAATGCGTACGGCCTCATACGCACCATTCGATTTTTTTCTTTTTCATTTGAGTGCCCCGTCTGAAAAACGCCGCAACTGCTCTTCTTGTAGACTGAAGGCAATTGAGCCGCGACGGGCCAGTCAGCGAACCGCGCAATATAGGGAATATGCAGGAGGTGCGCATGCTCAAAACTAAAGCAGAATTTGCAACTCTTCGCTTAAACGAAGATCTCAAGCCATATATGAGCCGATATCTATCGGATCTTGTGTCTCATATGGTCGAGAAATATCAGCCTTCGTCGAGAACGAAAAGGCTCATTGAACTGTGCTGTCGCGATTTTGAGTTTTCGAGCGAGCACGTCGATGGCCCCTCGTGGTCTGTTTTGGGGATTGACCTCAAGCGACCTTCGGCCGCCTCGTTTGAGTTTGAGGACCGCGTTTACAACGAAGCAACCGACGAATGGGATTATGTGCCCGCTTGCGTTTGCAAAAACCGAGTCAAAGTCCCGACGTCGACGTTTACTGCCATCGAGGAGAATATCTTTTTATACGACTACGAGCAGGACGCAGCCTCTCACACGTACGAATCAGCACTCATTTACTGCAGGCCCCCCGAGCTACGACCGCTATCCCAATTCCCGGCATCTATCGATGCGGCAAATGCGCGAGTCCTGGATTTCCTCAGAACGCGCTCGAAGCAGCTGCAACGCAGCGCAGGCATCCCCGATCTGCTTTCGGTCACTGAGTGGTACTACATCTTTCTTGCGGCATCCATTGCCTGCTCTCAGTCCCATGCCACGGCCGTCATTCAGATTTCGGACCGTCTGTTCAATCTGGCGCGAGCCGTAGATGGACGTCGCCTTCTTTGTGACCTCGGCCTGCTAAAGAGCATTGTGCTTCTTCCCAACACCATTGCCAAAAAGGCCGAGGGTCGCGCGCTGCTCTTTATTGGCGACGGCGAGCCCAATGATCCGTATTTCCTTTTTGACGGCAGGAGCTTTGACGACAAGCAAATGACCGATGAGATTCTGCACCAGCTCCTCGATTCCGTCGACCGAGCCTACGGCGATCAAAAGAATCCAGTCTATTGGCATCGGCTCGAGGATCAGGGCAACGGCATATATCCCCTATTACCCAATACAAAGAGCGGATCGTTCGACGAGAGAATGTTCATCCCCCTTGGGTCGCTAGCGCCAATCTACCGCGGCACCGCCCGCAGCGTTGTAACCAAACTGCCCGAATCAGATCCGACAGACAGTTACCAACAGCACGACTGCTACTACCTGTCGCTAAAGCATCTTCATGATGGCGCAATCATTGCCGCAGAAGATGTACTTGAGCGTGTCCCCGATACAGATATCTACGATGTAAGCCGTGTAGACTACGAAGATTTTCGGAAGGCCAAACCGATCGACGCCCGCGAGGCGAGCCTTCTCATATCACGCGTCGGGCCTCCATTCAAGCTTGCCCTCATCACGCCAGGCCACTTTTCTGTCGGTTCTGAGCGCCCCGTGGAGCGCGGTCTTTTGTTTGAGAGCATTGTCCCCTGCGACGCCATGTTCTGCGCTACCTTTGAGGACGAGCTGCTTGCCCAGTTTGTCCTGGCATACCTGTCGTCCGATGAGGGGCAGAAGAAACTGGCGGACACCTCGCACGGAGACGCGCTTGTGCAACTTGCCCCAATGGACCTGCGAAGCATGACCGTGCCTGTTCCCGGGCGAGCGGAGCAGGAGCGCTACGCGCTAGAGTACGAAGCAAAGCAGCGCGCCTACGAGGACGCCCTTAAGCAGGCGGAACATTACGCTGCGAGCAAGGGAACGATGTAGCGACCGAGATTGGCAGACTGTCCGGACTTTTCCGACGGCCTGTCAATCAGGCGCGCCATTCAGCGCGGCGGCTAGAAATTGTCATCGGACTTTGCGCTGGCTTTGGCTGCCTCTTCGCCCGCGATCAGGTCCCTAACCGTTATATGCGCACCGTACGTAGCATCCTCAATCTTTTCCATAACATCAGGGTCGCAAGTTCCCCAAATATCTTTAAGGACTCGAGCCAATCCCCAAGCGGCGCTGAGCAGGACGTCAACATCCTTTAGATCTAAGTGGCTGACCGCAAAGGGACAGTACTCGCGCTCCAGCAGATAGGTGTCAACGGCGCCAATTGCCTCAGCCACGTACCGCTCAAGATCGGGATGGGGATGGAAGGCGCACAGCGCCTTGTGCGGATCGGTCGGCTCAATCCAATACAGCGTTGTCGCATCCTCGCATTTCTCGAGCGGATAACGCTCAACCGCCTTCTCCCAACTTTCATACCAAGGATCGGCATCGCCGTCCGTCATTGACTTGCAAAGATCAATCGCCGCAGAAACAGTCGCACACGAATATCTATAGCTGGCGTCTTTCTTAAACTCATCATTGAGCTCGACATCGCCAGACAGCTCCGCCTCCATGATCAGGAACGGACCATCCTCATCCGTAACGCTCATGGGGTAGTTGTTGCACTCATAGTCCGGATACATTTTGTCTCCAATCAATCGTTCGGACACATTAATGACCAATATCGAAACCGCGCTCGCGCGGAGGGACGTCGTCCTCGCGCCAATCTGCAAGTTTTTCTCATCGCGTGAAAAGAACTTGCGATTTCTGCAAGTTCTTCTCACGCTGCGATAAGAACTCGCATGATCGCCCCGCTACCTGCGCCACGAGGCAGCAAGGATAATGGGAATCCCGGCAAGGCACACCACCAAGGCTACGGCCGCGAACGCAAGCGCGATGGCCACGCTCGCGACGACATAGGCCACGGCAATGAAGGCCAGCGCCAGCAGGCAGGCAAGCAGTTCGGCCACGTAGCACAACACCAGGTTCGAGCTCGCGCGCTTCAGCAGGACGTCGGCAAGGCGGACAAGCTCGACGGCAAAGCCGCTGCCGAAATTACGGCCAGGGCCCTTGGCAAGGAACCACTTGAACAGGCACATCAGGGCGCAGCCCAGCATGATCATGATGGAAACGGTCCATACATTGTGCCCCGACTCAACAAGGTTCTGGTCACCCATCGCGCTGCCGTTGATGAGCCAACTCGTTCCATAGCCCATGAACAGCATCGCCAGCAGCAGGCAGGCGCTTACCGCGGCAAGAGAGCGCGACACGCGCCTGCTGAACACCGGAGCTTTGCAGCTGAGCCCAAACCCCTCGCGAACGCGCCAGACGGCATGGTAGGCAGGGTAGGCCGCGATGAGCACGGCCACGAGCAGCGACGCCCAATCGGACCCGGGTGCCGCTGACGCGTACTCCGCGATCGCAGAAACTGAGCAGTTGGTGTGGAACGACTCGTTCAGAAACAGCGCGACCTCGCCCTTCCAAACACAAAACGGAGCGGCGACGGAGGCGATGCCGGCAACGGCAACCGCAGCAACGACAATAAGCGGTGCGCCCTGCACGAGCTTGACGACCTCGCCCTTGGCGGTGCGGGGTGAAGCTTCAATGGTGCTGGCCGAAATTTGGATAGAAGTGTTCATGATCTTCCTTTCAAAGAAGGCTACGTTCGCAAGCTAATGTAAGAAAACACTGTCTTCGAGGGATTGAACAAGACTGTTGCCCTCAGAGACAAACAAACGTTGCTATCGGCATATTGGCCGCTCGGGTACTTCATCATTACGCATCTGTAATTCATCAAATCGCAGGATCTCATTACGCTCAAGCAGAACAGATTGAATAAGCTCATGGACAGCGGCATTGCGGTAGCACAACGACTCCCACGTGGCCAACAAGCCGTCAACAACTCCCTTGTAAGCAACAGAGGAGTCCTCGAGCTCATAGGCAAGATCAATTGCCTCGTCAACTATCTGCCTCATCTGCAAAAGCGTGCACGTGAGATCCGCCTCACTCGACTCGTCGCAAATATAAATACAATCGGACTCAAGCATCTTTGAATCTCCCTTCGAACAACTGACACCTGCAGAATAGTGAAAAGAGATAAAAAGCAACCCGCAATCTACCGCTATATAGCGGTAGATTGCGGGTTAAACCATAAAGCGCACTTAGCCTTGGGCCAAATTACGACTTAGATTCAAATAGGTCGCATATCTCTTTGGCTTTCGCCAGGGGATACTGCGCGTAGTAGAATACGTCGCCGTTCTTTTCTCCGCACACAAAGACTGCGCCCAGCCCCAAGCCTTTAGCGGACGGAACTTTGCATTGTTGTACGCTCTCTTCGCCTTCATCGAAAAGTCGCAGATACCCTTGTTCCATCAGAATAGTGTTGGCATCTTCAGCCCTAATCCCTGAGCCACCCTCTCTCAGTATTTTCGAAATCGAGGCATAGCCCTTAGCGCTTGCCTGATCCATTGAGTAACAGACCGGCAAACGCTCGGCCCCCGCAAAAGCCGCTTCGTAAGCAATACCCTCTCGCATGATTTCCACACTCTTATGACCAGATTCATCAAGCTGAAAAGCAACGAAAAGGCATCGAAGCGCCAGCCAGACCTCGCCCGCGCTAACCATCTCTTTTCGGTCGGTGTGACAGGCGCTATTACGAAATTCAGTAAATCGACCCAGTGTTTCGCCGAGTGTCCTCCACCAGTCCCCCTTTGACGCCTGCGTCAATTCAGCATTTTCAACTCGAACAGAGGATGCCAGTAGCTCACTCTTTTTTTCAATTAACCTTTTGTATTGACCGAGGTTAAGGCCCTCAAGCTCCTTGAGTGGCTTTCTTGCAACAACATAATCGGGAGCAATGGCCTTCAAGGTCGGCAGCAATTTCAAACGCAAGTATCTCTCCGCCGCACGGCAGAACATTAGCAGGCAAAATGCGCAATCTGAATCGCTATCGGTGCCAACACTGCCAATGCCAAATATCTTGCACAGAAGAAGCCCCTGCTCGATATTCTCAAGCACCCTATTTTTGCCATTTTGGTCGCACTCGCAATCAGCGAATGCGCTTTGAAGAGCTTCGCGCGAAGAAAAGCCTATGATTCGACAGTCTTCTGCATCCAGATTAAAGCTTTTGAACGCTTCGCCCACGTTGTCCAAATAGGAATCGGTGTTTACATCAGGGCACCAAACATCTTTATTGTCATCTTTCTTGTCGTCTTCATTGATATGTTCCTCGTCCGCGCCAGCTGTCTCCCTTGGAAGAGATTCTCCTCGCGGCAGCATATCCTTGGCTGCATTGAGTTCCTCAATAGCGCCGGTTTTCTGGTAATTTTCCCAATGCACAACCCATGCCGTATCGAGAATGCGCTTCATCGTTGCAACGTTCTCGTTAATCTTCCACGCTGCATAGTCGGCAATTACGTAGAGGCGATACTTGGCTCGGCTTGCCGCAACATTCACGATATTTGGGTTTACAAACTTGATTGCGCCCTCACAACTGCGCCTTGTATCACACCCCAAGACAAATACCACTTGATGGGCTTCTTTACCTTGGAACGTATGAACCGTACCAATATTATGCTTTGCGAAATATTGCCATGCATCTTTGTCAGCCACTTCAGTCCTAGCACTTAACAGCCGGTCCTGAAGCCCCCTGACAACGGTTTTAAACGGAGAAATAATATAGAGACTTGGAATAACAATTCCCTCGGACTTGCCCGATTCGCAAGCTTTTTTCTCAGCCGTAGCTACGGCCTTATCAAAAGCGTCCTTGACAATCTCGAACACTCTATCGCCCTGGGCATCAACATAATGATCGCGATTGCCACGTTCAAATCCCGTAACATTGATCCACTGTGAGGACTTTAGATAAAAGCTGTCAGCGAGATCCTTTTTTGGGCTAGCCGTCTCGTTAAGCATGGAGCCCTGATACGAGATCTCATTTGAGATATCGAACATGGGTGATATGCAGCGACGGTGAACCACAAGCGGGCAGCCAATCCATTGATCATCCTCGCCGTTGCTGCGCAGGTGGCCATAGGGGTTAACGGCGTCGGCAAGTCGCTGGACCGAAGCCATATCCCCCTTATAAGGTAGTAATACTTTTTTACCGAGGACAGCGCGGAGCTCCTTAACATCCCCTGTGATCACAGGCTCAATCTGAGAGGGGTCACCAACAATCATTGCACGTCGACTGCGAGCAAGGGCGCCCAAAGCAGCATACGGCACCGCCTGTCCCGCCTCATCTATTATCAGCAGGCCAAATAAAGGGTCTTTCCCAATCTGAATGTCCTCAAACATGCGGCCAATCGACGCAAACGTGGAAGAAATCACTGGGGTAAGCAAACTGAGCGTCTGAAAGAGCGCAGGGGCCATACTCCTTCTATCGGCTTGCGTGAACTCTATTAACTCCTTTTTACCAGAATCGACGCCCTTGTCTTTGGCTCCCCAGTATGTTCGTAGAAGCGCAATGTTATTCCGCATACATTTTGATTCAAGGATGAACTCGCGTGTCACCTGCAATGCATAGAGAAATAGCAGGTTGCGGTCCTTTTTTAGGTCAGGGTCATCGGATGGATTATATAGATGAGTCTTTTTTCGGCTTTCGCTATCCCCCTTTGAGATGCACTCGACAAAATGCCCATTAATCGTCTCAACAGATTCAGCACCATCAACTCTGTTGCGCTTTTGACCTTGGATCTTCACCCACAAAGAGGATAGTTCCTTCTTTTCATTCTCTAGTTTTTCGTATTTGTTCTCGAATTTCGTACGCAGCGCAACAAGCCTCTGGTCCGGTGCGGTTTGCAGCATAAAGGAATCGAGCTTCTCGCGGCTATCGGACAAACGGCCCCTATTGAAGATGCTCCCGATCAGCCCACTGGCCTTTTCTTCCGCATCGCGCAATTCTGCTTCCAGCCTATTCCTTCTCGCCTCATAATCAGCAGTATCCTTCGCAATGTCATCAAGATATTTCCGGACATCACCTGCGGCACTGCCTTCAAAAGGACGAGACAGGCATACCGTTTCGGTTGTCAGCTCTTCAACTATCTCTCGCTCGTCCTTTTGACACCTACAATTTAATTGGGACAAATGCTTCTTGCTGTTCAGAAGTTCGCGCTCCCCGGCTGCTTGCTCCTCCATTCTGTTGAATCGCTCGGTTACCTTTTTGTATTGAGCAAGAAACAGCTTCTTCGCCTCAGAAAACCGTCCGCCCTTTCCCAGCCCGCCGTTAAACTGCAGCGAAGAAAGCTCGCAATCTCTGAAGTTATTAATATTCCTACGGTTTCCCAGACATGCCGCAACCATAAGCCCAGGATGTGCAGGGTCGCGAAGATTGCCTTTATTGTCAACGAGCGCCGAAGAGAAATAGAGATCATCCACCGGTTTCTGCTCGTTTTTCTTTCCCCAAACAATGTTGGACAAATCTGACTCTAGAAACTCCTTTTTCTCAGATTCATCAATACCCTCCAAAAAGGCCTTCCCATCAGGAAGTTCTTTGGCGATATTCTCAACTGCTGCATTGTTTGTCGAGCAGACCAAGATGCTGAGTTTTTTAATCTTGTCTCCAGTTTCGCCCTCCTTAAAACGGTAAGGATTCTTTGCGAACTGGAGGTATCGTTTGCTCAGTTCCACCTCTTCGAAGGCGTCATCGGGCTTGTCATATTCACACAGCAGACGGGCTTTTTCGACAACGTTAGCCGCAACGATATCCTTGAGCAGGGTTGTTTTTCCCGTGCCCGGAGGACCGTTAACCGACATAACGTCGTTTGCGGGGTATTTGCGCGTCGAACTGCCACGACCAACCGCAAGATTTACCGCCACTTGCTGCATCAAGCTCAAGGAGTATTTACTCGGCCAGCGACCAATAGGTGTAGTGCCAGCTCCCAACACCTCAGAAAAGAAATTTGCACGGGCAGTCAGATCATCATCGTCTTCGCCGCCCAGAAGATCAATCTTTTCGCAGGCAGGATCCTCCCCCAAGCCGCCTTTAAGGTAAGCGGCGACAAGGGGCAGCGGCCCCTTGTCCAGATCGCCGAATGACCCTGACTTGTACTGCTCATTTATCCGGGAAATATCTTTTGCGAAAAATGAGTGACAGAGGGATTGGTCGAACGTTGGACACGCATCGTCCCCGTTGTCCTTTGGCTTCATTGCCCTATATTCGACAAGCAGCCTTGAACACCACTCGCTAATACGTTCAGCCCCGCCACCGTCGGGAAGGCAGCCGGCTATCCCCTCAATCATTGGCTGGACGCACCTATTGACAATGCCCCTAATGACACCATATGTCAGCTTTGTTCCAACGAGTTCTTGATTGAGCTTCTTGCAAATATCGTTCTGCTCTTTATCAAAGCTACCGATGGCATTTAGGCTATTCCCGACGTTCCTCTTCAACCACCAAAATAAGGAGGACAACTCGAAGCTGACAAATTGACCATCAGGACTCACACCTAATAGTGCAACCGTCATGCACTCATCCTCTTTTTCGATTTCATTCCCCGGTTTTTCTGCAAGATATGTCATGACCGCTTCGCGCGGAACGGAGCCCAGATGACAATAAATCGTTGAGATCGGCCAGTTTTCGCCGTTTGTGACACTATCCGCACGTTCTCTCGCTTCTTCAAAAGGCGACTGGAAATCCTGACCATCCCGCCCCTTTGGAACAAAGCAGTCATCGAGCATTCCTTTTCTGGGCCTAGGCGGGTCCTTTTTCTCTTCGGGTTGGTCGCCTTGGCTCAAAAAATCAAGCAAATACCAGTAATCTAACGCATCGCCAATTGCTTGCTTTTTCTCAGCAGGTGTCATTTGAATCAGCCCTCGTACTCACATAGATACATTTATGTCCAATGATGTCCACAACGTCATCGCGTAATTTCTTTGGTTGAAGTATCTCAAACACATCGAGCCACTTCATTGCCCATGTTTTCATGCCATCATACGACGCCATAAACGAATACTCTGGATTTGGATGCCCGTCCTGTGTCTCGCGCCGAAACCCATCGTTTCCGGCAAATTCGGCTAGAAGATACTTCTCCTTTGCTTGGTTATGACACCTTACGCGAACCGTAACGATGTCGTCACTAAACATCCTGTTCACGCCAGCACGAGAAAACCTTTTTGCCTCTTCGGCCATCGCCTCAAAATGACCTTTTGCATCGTCCACTGGTCCGGCAATGGTTATATCCCACAGGCTATCAACTCGAATTGCGTCAAAAGACCTCGCGGCACCCTTGTGGCCCACAAACAGGTAGTAGTAGCCATCGTGCATGCATAGATGATATGGCGTATGACTATGCAATCGCCCCTTATCAGAAGTTCGAAAGCGGACTCTCTGCCTTTGGCTAATGGCCTTTTCCAATAACCTCAAATTTGCAAGCGTTGCTTCCATATTTGCAATTCTGCCGCTTTTGAGCAGAGCGTTTTCTTGAGCCAAACGATCTTCAATCTGCCGCCTTTCTTCGCCGCACAGTAGGCGAAGAACTGCATGCTCGAGTGCGTCGGCTCCTCCCACGCCCGTAGAGGCTTCAATGAGACGGCACAGATGCTCAATTTGCGTACTATCAATTTGACGCTCTATGCTGTACAGGCGCTTCGCATTTTTAGGAGCAGGATTCCCCTCACCACTCGTCAGTCGCTCGCCCTTACAAGCCAATCGACTTGCAATCACCGTGTAGAACGGATTCAGACAACTGTTGTCGAGATCGATACTATTCATCTCGGTTAACGGACTGGCGCCCGCATTATTGCAGAGCGAAGGCTTTTTTGATCCAGAATCAACAAGTGCGTTCAATACGCCCTGCACTGTGTCGCGCTTAACTTCATAGCCATAACGGGCTTTAAGCTCCGCCATTATGTCAGAAACGCTCAACCCTTTGCCAAGCCCAGCATCAGTTTCCTCCAATAGGATACGCTCGACATATATCGCCAGCTCCTTTGGATATGCTCGGTGATTTCCCTGGATTTTCGGTTGAACCATAGCCGCCTCCAATCTGAACAATCAACATTTTACTCAGTCGATATGACCAAGAGATTGAAAGTGCCGCTATTTAACGGTGAACGGCGAAGCCATCCATAAAGGGCTCCGCCGTTCACAAATAGATTAGCACAACTCGTATACGACGTAATGACTGCTAGGGCGCACTCGCAGCAAACTTGAATCACCTTGATTGGCAACCTCGAGCAGAGCCGAAGGCGACCGAATGCATCCTTGTTTTTATTCATTGGCGAGCTACAATCAACGCAAACCGACCCATCGATATTTCTCTGCAGGCATCGATTGAAATAGAGACAACAATGTTTGATTTAATTAGCGAATTCAATAAAACTGTAGCCGAGCATAATGTCGATTGGGTTGCTAAGGGATTTGCTTTTCGCGACGAAACCATCTATCCAATCGGATATGACACGAAACTGCTCGGAAGAATTTTCGAGATGCTTACCGAGCCGTTGCTCAAGGAGATTGCCGACGACTTCGGGTTTACGCTAACGACCCCAGACAAACAAAACTACTATCCGGACTTTGTACTAACCCCTCAAAACGAAGAGGGGAATCGAATTGCTGTCGATGTCAAATCAACTTATCGAAAGCACCTAAAGAGAGGAGGCATTGCTCCATATAAATTTACACTTGGATCATATGCATCTTTTCTGCGCGATGGGAGGAAGAACATCCTCTATCCCTATAATCAGTTCTGCAAACACTACGTAATCGGATTCGTCTACGACCGAAACGACGAAATAGAGAGCGCACGTCCCTGCTACCCCCTTAACCAATTAAAAGAAATACCCGAACCCTACAGCAATGTTGAATTCTTTATTCAAGAGAAATACCGCATTTCAGACTTCACCACCGGTAGCGGCAATACCGAAAATATCGGAACTATTTCCTCGAATTCAATCAGCCCATTCACTCAGGGTTCAGGGCCTTTTTCAAAGATGGGGAACGATGCATTCGAACTTTATTGGCGAAACTATCCAAAATATACAGCGAAAGAAAAGAGTTACACCGACTTTCAGGGATTCAGAAGATGGGTCGAAACAAACGTTATTGAAATTGATTCAAGCCTACGCGATCGAATTCTCTCCTATGGCGATGTCGTCAACGACAGCCGGGGCGACAGAAAGTAACGGCTATTAGGAGAAAAGTGGACGAAGGAAAGGGAAACACGAGATTAAAGGTGGACTAGGGGACGTTATTCCATCTACTTCTATATCATCATTTCCAGCACATGAACCAAGTAAGAGTTATTTCTTAGGCCTTCACGAGAAGCGCTTCGATCATTGAATTGCGTAAGCTCTGCTTCGAGCCGACGTGATAAAAATGGGAGAATTCAAAGCACTCAAAATCACTCCAACAGTTTTCAATATGCTCATTCACCCTGTACTTATTCTCTTTCCACATGGAAAGATAGACATCCGCCTGAGTCGCATGAGCAGCATCAGCCAGAGCAACAGCTTCAGACTCTGGCCATTCACCCACATAATTTGTATCGCGGCCGATATAAGGAGGGTCGAGATAAACACAGTCGCCTTTTCTTGGCGCCCGCATAATCTCTTTCCAATCGCAAGATTTGAACTCCCAGTCTTTGCCTTCCATGGCAGCCTGCACCCTATCAATCTGATTGCATATCTTAGTTATATACGACCTGGAAAAACGCTCGGGCTTCTTGCAAAATGGAACGTTAAACATCCCGCTCCTATTGAAACGCATAACGCCGTTAAAACAGGACCTATTTAAGAAGATAAAGTCATACGGTGAATGACTTGTATTGAATCTGTCCCTTACCTCGTAGTAGTATTCCGCTCCACCAGTACGCAACATCACAGATTCGCGTTCAAGGTATTCCCGCATAGACTCTGATGTTATTTCATGCCGCTGCACGCTTCTATAAAAATCAATAATGTGTTGATTGCGATCACCGACCACCGCTCTCTGTGGACAAACGTTAAATAGCACAACCCCGCTCCCCAAAAACGGCTCGTACCATATCCCCTGCTGCTTATCCCAGTTTATTGTCTCCTCAATGAAGGGGACTAGCTTCGTTTTAATTCCCTGGCATTTAATGGGGGGAACAATTACCGACATCAAACCTCCGATGCGCCGTCCATGTTCAGACTCAAGGATTTTAGTTTAGACGCTAGCTGGGACACAACACACGTTGCGCACATCAATATCCCTTTCCTCAACCCAAGAATCGGCAGCGAAGCATGGCACGCACCCCCATATCCATCGTTAAGCCAAATAAAGCCAATACTCTTCGAAAATCATTCCTAATAATTAATAACGACCCTCAAATACTAAAAATGTCTCCGGATAACGAGGACGCTTAAGCAACGTCTTAACAACAATCGCTTTCAACTCGGGCTTTCCATACGGACCCCTACCCCTTAAACACCATATCGTTGTGATATTCAATAAACTCAGCTCTTGGGGCGAATCGTTTCGGAAGCGTAATCGGCTCTCCGTTGTAGCGCCACAAGTACTCGTCCTCAGGAGTTTCGTGCTCGACCACGCTAGACACCACTATCTTTAGGTCCTTCGTAATGGTGATTAGTCCCCGGTCGAACGCTTTATCGTGCAATGCGTTCAAAAGCAAGCCGTTGTCGGGCGCGAGTCGCTCCGTCTTTGGATCAGAGACTTTCTAGGGCTTGATATGGCTAGCAACCAACAGAGCCTTGTTCGTTAGCCCCGTCAAGCAGCATCTTGAATCGTAATTGACGAGCAGGGTATTTCGAAAGAACTCCTGGTTCACCCGCATCGAAACAATTGCCTCGCGCTCCTTGCCCTCTGGCAAATCAAAGCCGATCGTCTCTTTCAGCTCATCACTTAGCGGTTCTTTAAAATCGAAACGGTTGAGGAAAACCTCAGTCGCCTCCTCGACAAGCTCATCACCAGCAGAGGAATACTCAGCCCAAACCATCTTGTCCATTTTGCTTGCATGGGTCATTCCAACCTTGCCGCGAGCACGTCGACGCTCATCGAATGATGCAAGGTTCCAGATTTTTAGAGCAACCGCGCCCGGCGTTCTGCCAATGGCCTTAGCTAGCGCCTGGACATCCTCGTTTGTATCATCAACCTTTTTCGATGGTAGGGCGAGGTACAGAAACAGAGCCGCAAGGGTTTCTTCCCTCGACCATTTGCTTCCACGACCAGCCATGATTGCTCCTCGCCCGCGCACCGCTCACGTAATAGGTCCAGGATAATCCCGCGGGGGACCGCGGCCGCCGCCTTTTTCTCATTCGTCGGTGAATGATTGAAACAACGGCACCTCCCTGCGCTCCTCATACCCTCGCTCAAGTTTCTTCCCAAGCTCGGCAGCGCAGCGCTTCGTTTCCTTAGAAAACAGGTCATCGATAGCCCTGTCGATTCGCGTGCAAGTCTGCCGGTGCTCGTTCTTCCAGGGCAGGTTGAGTCCCAAACTCGCATCCCAATAGCCGCCGAGTTTGGCGTTGATCACTTCCTCGGGATACAGCACGTCGCGGCGAATCCCTTCGATCGCCTCGTCCTCGTCCATATCACAGGCTGTCTCGCCCTGCACGAGGCACTTGCGCAGCTCCTTTTGCGCCCGGATGCTGTTCAGCATGCGAACGCACACCACGGCCAAAAAGCGGTAGCGCTCGCACAGGTCCCACTCGCCGCCGAGCCATACGCGATAGCCCAGCATTTCGCTCGCGGACTCATCATCCATCAAGATCAATTCCCACGGACGTACTTTGGCGATCACATCCTCACCTAGCATTTGAACGCCGCCGCGTGTAAAGATGCACGGCTCCACGTCGTAATAGCCAAAGCCGTGGCCTGCACCACGACGATTGATGACGTGCTTGGGCAGCAGGACGATATTGTCGCTGGGCTCGGGGTCAACCTTGCGCAGCTTTTTGACCTTGCGGCGGGCGCGCTTTAAGCTGCGCTCGTTATCGACACGGCCGCGGCCGTCCGGCTTGCCGCCGTATCGCAGGGCAACCTCGCGCGCCAGGATCTTTGTGTCCGCAGCGCACAGCAGGTCGCTCACGGTGGGCAGGTCTTCCCACTCAATGCCGTCGACATCCCAAATCCTGCTCATGTTCAACCTCTTTCTGGCCGTTAAACTACGCGATCGTTCGCCCCGCTCTATATGCCCACAAGACATGAGCCCCGCTAGAGCGCCTTCTTACTCGGAGCAATCGCCTCGTCCACCAGACCCAACTCCAGAGCGCGCCTGGCGTTGCACCAGCAGTCGCGCTCGGTGAGCTCGTGGAACTCCTGGGCGCTCAGGATGCCATGCTCGGCCAGCAGCTCGTCCAGCTCGGCGCGCATGGCCGCCGTGTGCTGGGCCACGATCTCGATATCGGTCTGCTGCGCCATGCCCGTGCCGCCCATCAACTGGTGGATGAGCACTTGCGTGTGGCGGTATACCTGGCGGTGGTCGCCGCAGGCCAAGATCACCGCGGCCATCGAGGCCACGACGCCCTCGCCCACCGTGATCACGGGGCAGTCGAGCGACTGCATGGTGTCGATGAGCGCCAGCCCCGCCGTAACGCTACCGCCCGGGCTGTTGATGATGAGGGTGATGGGCTCGGTGGCGCTCTGATGCTCCAACACCAGCATGGACTTAATAAGGCCATTGCAGGTCACATCGTTGACCTCGCCTTCCAGCAGCAGCACGCGGCTGTTAAGCAGCTCACTTGCCATATCGACGGCGGCAACGCGACCGTCCTTGGACTTCTTGATAATGCTAGGCTCACGATACATAACGGACATGGCAATTCCCTTCTAAACGAAATCGGTAAGGAGACAAAACGGGGCCGCACGGCTAGCGGCTAATGGAAGCCGTGCGGCCAAACAAACAAGATGGAATTCGTGAAGCCGCAAGGGCTAATCCCTCAGCCACTTGGCCGCATTGGGATGGTCGGCGCAAAAATACTTCTTGGCACGGAAGGGGCGCATGCCGGTCACTTTGACCAGGCAGTCGGTGCGCGGCATAAGCCCCACCTCGCCCGGGGTTATCACGCAACCGCGCACATCGACGGCAGTGCGCTCGGCGCCCACATAGTTGGTGCCCAAAACCGACTCGCCACACAGCTCACTTATGTAGTTCTGCGTCGCAATGTTGCTGCCACCGCCCATGTAGACCAAGCTGTCGCAGTTGTCGAGGATGGTATGCGCTGTGGCTTCGCCATACACGCCATCGAGCTGGCTCAGCGACTGCGCGCACATCAAAAAGCTAATGCCACGGCTGCGCACGGTCGCAATGCTCCGCTCAAAATCGGGGATGCGGCCAACATTGGGGAACTCGTCCAGAATAAACTGCACGCGGCGCTGCAAATGCCCGCTGGGACTGGCATCGGCACGGCGCTGGGCCAGGTTAAACAGCTGCTTAAGGGCAACGTTCGCTAGCCACGCATTGGTCGAGTCGTTGTCGCTCACCTTAAGATCGATTACACGCTTGCCCTCGTCGATACGGTCAAGGCACATCTCATCTTTCTCGTAGATGCGCATGAGCTGGGGAGTCTTAAGCCGCGAGATGGTCGCATTGAGTGTGATCAGAATACTCTTAAGCGTCCTATCGGCTGCCCCGCGAAAATCGCGGTACTGCTCAACGCCGTACAGCTCCGCGTTCGCCGGCTCATACTTGCCAAGAAATTCCTTGGACTCCACCTGCTCCACAAGGTAGTCCAACGGGAATCGGCCCTCGCCATCTCCCGTAACTTTGATGAGCCCGGCCAGCTTAAAGAGGTTGTTCATCTTAAGGTAGCGGCGCGGAGCTGCGGGGTTCCCACTCGGCGCAAGTGTGCCGGCAAGGCACTCCAAGAGGAACAGGATTCCAACAATCGCCCGGAGCAGTAGATCGTTTGCGTTGTCCCAAAACGGATCGGCCCTAAAGCTACGCCTGTCAGGATCGACCCCTTCCATGATTGATGCCACCGTGGTGGGGATATCCTCGACATCCATCACGTAGCGCAGGGGATCGTACCCGGACGACTGCTCGGGATTGATGGTGTCGAGAACCGTTACCTCGTAACCGTCCTCTTCAAAGCCCTTCCCCGTACGGCGCAGCAGCTCGCCCTTGGTGTCTGTGACCACATAGCAGCACTCGTGGTGATTGAGCAGGTTGGGCAAAATGAAACTTGCTGTTTTGCCGCTGCCGGTCCCGCCAAAGGCAAACACATTGTTGGATACACTCGTCTCCCAGTGCTTGTCGCCCTCGTAGAAAGCCACCGTGGCATCATGCGCCAAGATCACATCGCGCTGCTCGTCGCCGGATGACAGCGTCTGCATTTCCTCCCTGGTCGCCCACTTCTTGGTTTGATACTCCGTTTGCTGCGCGGCCTCGTAGCCGTACATCTTAATGACCGACATATCACGGCCCCTTTCTTGTCAAAAGATCTGCTTAGTTGCTAGGAAATACGGTCGACGTCTGCGCCCTCCTTGGGGTTCGCCGCGCACGGCAACTTGACCACGCCGTCAATCAGGCGCTCGGTTTGCGCCACATAGCTCTCACGTGCCGCGGTTGAAACCGTCCCGTCGCGCAGATACGCAAGCAGTGACTCGATCATCAGCTTATCGAGCAGGTCATACCCCTTGGCCTGAGCGTAGTTGAGGGTGTAGCGGTCCCGGAGCTCCTGCACCTTAGTTGCCAAATCGATTTCCATCTTTTCCTCCATGCAATAAAAGTTCTGTCGATTGTCCGAAAGCGCCTCAAACGGGCGTTTGACGCATAGCTCAAAGTTGAAACGCGGACTGTCGTTATGCACGCGCTGTTGAATCATGCGGTAACGTTCGAAAAACATGACGGCATCATCTTCGTCCGCCGTAAAGCCATGCGATCCATCGCGATGCACATGGTCGCTGGGTCTTTTGCAGTCGGTATTTCGCACAAAGCGAGACGGAATATGCCCTCCTTTTTTGGACGAATACTTCATACCTGTCGTAACCTGCTCAAACATGAGCACGCCACTCGATTTAAAGCGCGGATTGCTTCCGTGCTCAAACATGCCAATCAAGATGGCCATGCCGGGCGCGCAGTTATCGCGCTGGGAAAAATACAGCGACAGCAAAGCGAGCGCCGCCGCGGCCAAAAGCTCGCGGGCCTCGTGCACATCGTCTCGATACTGCTCGGGCACCAACCCGGGAATATCGGGCGAGCGCTTTTCCAGCACGCCAACAAGCGTCTTAGCCAGACGCTCGATGTTCTTCTCACCGCAGTACGGATACGGAAACGGCTTCTCTGCCTTCACGTTCTTTTTGCACATGCTGCGGAGATCTTCGTCGATCGCATTGAGGAATGCCTCGTAAATGTCGTCTTTATTCTTCATGGACGCTTCTTCCTGTCCGGTTGCAGATGATTGTCGGGAAGTCTGTTCTAGGCTCTAGAATGTTCTGAGGCATAGGCGATGATTATCGACCTAACCTGCAGTTTGGTGAGAGAAATCGCCCTGCTCGATAGCGTAGTTTGCTTAAAGGCTGTATGGCAGTTGCATCAAGCAGTTGGTATTGAGTTGGTTTTGGATTGCCTCGATGATAACACAGTCTGCTGTTCTCGTCATTAGAAATTTTCAAATTTTTCTGCTAATATGTAACCCACTAAGAAGAAAGGGCCCTATACATGCGCGAAACTACCTCATCGTTGCCACGTCTCACCGCCGCCGCCCTCTCGCGCGCGCTTAATTTGGAACAAGACAGTCGTCTACTCACCGTCCGCCTGCCCGGCACCGTTGACTGCGAGGCACTTCGCGAATGCTTCAGCCTGAACGGCAACGGCGTGCCTATCATTTGCGAGCTTGAGCCCGGCAAACAGAACACGGACAATGACGATACAGCGCCGGTGTTTATCGACGCATCGGGGTATTACCGTGCCGACAAGCACGGCATCGAAAAAGAGTGCGCCGCCTTGATCGATTACCTAGAGCCCGGCTACCTCGATTTTTGCGACTGGGGTCCCTTTATTTGGTGTCTGTACGCGCTCGCCCTTTCAAATCGCACTCGTGCAGCCGTAGTGCTGCGCACCGACCTACTTGATAAAGCCGAGCAAGCGCGCACGATCCTGATACGTGAAGGACTCATCGAGAGCGTCGTTTATTTGCCACTTTCCGAGCCCAGACCCCACATGACATGCGCACTCCTCATACTGTCTTCGGGAAATCGCAGCGTTGCATTCCGCAGCGTAATTGAAACCGGACTGCGTTTTCGATATGTGGCCAAAACATCGTATTATTCAGATATCACCCTTACTGTCTCCCCCGACTGGTCCCGTATTAATACAAATACGCCCAGGTCGACGCCTATCGAAACGACCACTTTTGCCACGCGTGAGCTACTCCTGCATCGCGCAGCTCTGTCAAAAAGCAAAATCAGCCTTATCAGCCTCACCCGAAACTACAGAGCCACGCTCGGTGACACTTTTACGCGCGTAGCACCTTTTATGCCCCGCGAGAGCACCACGTCGAACGACATTGATGCAGTCGAGGTACGCCGCATCTCGTCTCAGGATTTTCAAGACGGCAACCTTCTGCCTGCAGACGCTGTAGAGAGTGCAAAAGGTTCGGATTCAAGAATCGCGAAGGTGGATCCCAGCGTTCTCGATCGCTATGAGCTCCGTGCCGGAGATATCGTCATGCCACGCATGCTGGGTCGATACGGCGCGTCCAACCTGCTCGTCGTCAGCGCCGATGACGCGAAGCAGCATCTGGTTGCCTCTCATAACACCACCGTCATTCGTCCGTCATTCCAAACGATGACCGAAGATGAGCGCGTGGTGTTTTCGGAGATAATCGTTGGTTACCTCACAGAAGGCCATGGGGCGCAGTTGATTCAGGCATTGACTGAAGCAGCCAGCATCCGTGCCATCCGCCCCTCCGACCTGTTCGAGATTGAAGTCCCGCCGGCGCTCGACCCGCGCACGCGCGAGTACAGCGAGTCCATCAATCACTTTGCCGAGGTCGTAAGGGCAAAGAAACAAGCCGAGGCTGCTGTCGCCCAAGCCCAGCGCGGCCTCGAAGCCGCAAAGAAAACAATCACCGAGGTGCTCGACCAAATCTGCGAGTAGCACATAGGCAGTAGAAACGACTTAAGCCGGCGACAGGAACTAATCCTGCCGCCGGCTTAACTATCTAGACTATTCCCATCCCGTGGTCTGAGGATTCCATTTGCGCATATTCGCCGAATGATTAAAGCACGGTGCATACAACCGATTGGCGATATCTTCTGCCCCAGCAATGTTCCCCGCGAGATCAAGTACCCCCGCCTGCCTTGCCATCTTCACATACTGCGCAGAACCATTTTGTTTCCACCAGAGAGGCGCCACGAACTCTTCCGGCATTACCACCTTGCGGGCAGACGCTTCTTTCTCGACTCTCTCGACAAGCGTAGCTCCATCGACGAAGCAAGTTCTCGCGTACACCAAGATGTCGACTATATCCTTGATTCGCGATGAAGCACGGCCCTCATGCATCTCTATCATTGCGAGCAATTTATCTGCAAGGGCACTCTCCACTCGGCATACTCGATAGTCGCAGACTGGGAGCCCCTCGATATTCAGACGATCGATCGGCGCAAGAACCTCAGGCTCAAGTCCCCGCACTTCATCAATTACCAAGTCAATTGAAATTGGCTGTAGCTTCTTGGTTCCCATAAAGGGGGTGAACCACACCTTCGCACCGCACCGATACTCATCTTCTTCTTTGATTTGCTCTGCACGATCAAAGACGAACGAAACGAAATCCTCCAGATCAATCGAAGCAGCCTGCACCAGATCGACAATAGCCTCTTCGAGACTCTCCTCTTGAGCAACCAAGTCAATATCTCTTGTGACACGCGCATCGAGTGTTCGCGCCAGGACGCTTTGACCGCCCTTGAGCACAAAGCTGCCGTCATCTTCTGAAAAAACGCGACATAGGAAGCGATGAAAGTAGAAACCGACGATTGCCCGATTAGTATCCATTGGTGATTCTCTTGCGGCATTCCTAACAGCCATCTCCAATGCGGCAGGCGTTTTGTACTTCACCATGTCCTCCGTTTCGCATTACCCGTTCAGTACCATCAGCAAAGGCGCCATCAGCTCGCGTCGTTTGGCGGTTTTAGAGTTCTCCTCTACAAGATCCTTCAGCCGTTGTATATCGAGTCCACGTCCAAGCGCGTCGTGATAGGCATCGATAATTAATGAGGGATCCTCGCAATCGAGGCAAAGATCGACAAGCGTGCGCTCGGGTTTAGTTACCGGCAGGCCGTCGAGCCAAACGATGTCCCGCTCAGCAATCTCGCGCTTTACAAAAGAAAGGGATTCGTTTCTTGTATTGATACGCATGGGCGCGGTCATCCTGTAGGGGGACAGATAGAAATCGCCCATTTGCTGCAGGTTCGCCGCTGTCGTACCGCTCACGGCGATGCCATCCCACTGACGTTTTCTCTCCCACGCGCAAAGGGAGGGATTGGTGAGCTTCCAAAAGGCGTTGAGTTCGTCGGTGTCTCGGCGCTGCGTTCCAGACATCCGGTAGGCGCCGTGGCATATCCGTTCAAGACGCCCTGCGCGGCATGAGTGCGCCAGCGCATCTCGAGAGATGTCCATGCGAGCCGCCTGGGCTGTGGTGAACACGCCCTCGCTCTCGGAAAGCTCGCTTATCGCCGCTATGTTGCTAAAGTACTTCATGCTGCAATTGTAGGATATTTTCATACTTTTGCAACGTGATTTTTGATCCATTAGATCCGTTTGCCTTGTTTACCCCATTTCTGACGCCGTTTTGCACCGGCACCCCATCCCCCGCTATTGAGGTCTAATACTTTTCCGCGAAGTGAACGGCTGTTTTTGGACCCCTGAAACATCCGCATTTTTCGGCGGCAAAATCGTGGGATTTCAGCATTGAAACCGCAGGAAGCGGCACCTCTAAAGTGTCGATGCTTCGGGGGTCCGTTTTCACTCATTCACTTCTCGGAAAAGTATTAGACCTCGCTATCAGCTATCCCAAAGATCAGACCGCCCCTCCTTCACGCCACGCAAAACCTGCCTTTTCTGCCCCTGCCCGCCTCCGCACCACCCAAAAACTCATCCAACATTAATCTTGGCTCAAGAATCGCTTAATCTATAACCTGCACTATAGAGTTCGACCAAGGGCGGGGCGGCGCAACGCAGACCGCCGAACGCAACGCTCGCGCCCGGGCAGATCGCCCGGCGTCGCGCCCATCGAACGAAAGGACAGGTCATGGACGACCTCGAAAAAGTTGAAACCATCCGCACCAAGTGCAACGTGAGCTACACCGACGCCAAGGCCGCGCTCGACGCCGCCGACGGCAACGTCCTAGACGCCATCATTTGGCTCGAGTCGCAGGGCAAGACGCAGACCACGTCGGCGCACGCCGCCACCGAGTCCGCGCCAGCCGACGAGCCCTCGGCTGAGATGGTCGCCGCGCAGGTCGCCTACGAAAAGTCGAGCGAAAAGACCGACTTCTCCAAGAAGATGGACAGCGTGTGGGAGTACCTCAAAAAGCTCTTCCGTCTGAGCCTGGACACCAAGTTTATCGCCACGCGCCGCGACGCGATCATCCTCAACATTCCCATCCTGATTCCCATCGTCGCCCTGTTTGCCTGGGGCGCCACGATATGGCTGATGCTGCTTGGCTTGTTCTTTGGCATGCGCTACCGCATCGATAGCGACGGCGACGTGCCCGGCAGCATCAACAACCTGATGGACAGCGCTGCCAATGCCGCGGACGACATCAAGCAAAATCTGAACGACGACAAGTAATCGCAGACGGGGGCACGTATGGCACGGATCCTGATTGTAGAGGACGAGGAGAAAATCGCCCGCTTTGTGACGCTCGAGCTGGAGCACGAGGGCTACCAGGTGGAGCACGCCGCCGATGGCCGCACCGCCGTTGACCTAGCGCTGGAGCGCGACTACGATCTGATTCTGCTCGATGTACTGCTGCCGCAGCTCAACGGCATGGAGGTGCTGCGGCGTGTCCGCAAGCACAAGGATGTGCCGGTGATCATGGTCACCGCGCGCGATGCCGTGATGGACAAGGTGGCCGGGCTCGACGCCGGTGCTGACGATTACCTGACCAAGCCGTTTGCCATTGAGGAGCTGTTCGCACGGATCCGCGTGGCGCTAAAGCGCTCGGAGGCTGTGCGGACGGCTTCGGGCGTTGGCGGCGTTGGGGCGGGCGGTGCGGGCGGGTGCGCCGTTGCGATACCCCCAGCTGGCGACTCGGCCAAGACCTCTGCCTCGCCCTCCCCCACCGCGCTCACCGTGGGCTCGGTTGCGCTCGATCCCGACCGCCGCGAAGTCACGGTCGGCGGCTCGCCCATCGTGCTGACCGCCCGCGAGTTCGATGTCCTCGCCCTGCTTATGACGCATGCCGGCACCGTGCTCACGCGCGAGCGCATTGCGCACGAGGCGCTAGGCTACGACTATGTGGGCGACACCAACAACGTCGACGTGCACATCGCGCACCTGCGTGCCAAGATCGAAGACGCCGGCGGTGCCCGCATCATCCAGACCGTGCGCGGGGTGGGCTATGTCTGCCGCGCGTAACGACGAGGCTAAGCGCGTCACCTCCATCGCCCGCGCCATCAACTGGAGCTATATGTGGCGCCGCTTGGTGAGCTACGTCTGGCTGGATCTGTTACTGCTGCTTGTTGCGGCGGCGATCCTCGTCTATGGCTACAACCAGACGCTGCCCAACGGCGCGTTTACCGCGGGATGGATCCCCAGCGCCAGCGTTCACGGCATGTCACTGACGCCCGCGCGCGGCTGGGACCTGACAACGCTCACCTATACCGTCGAGTTTGCGCGCACCACCAAGACCTTCCCCCTCGCGCAGGACCTCGTCGCGCTATGGCCTCTCTACCTTGTCGTTGTGGGTTGGCAGGTCATCAGCGTGCTCAACATGCTCGGCGGCGCCCGCCGCGTGCGCCGCACTATGGCGCCGCTCAACGACCTGGCCTTGCGTGTGGACGAGCTCGGCCGCATGCAGCTCGCCGGCGGCAAGATGGAAACGCTGGAGCAGGCCATCGAGCGCGCAAGCGTCGACTCGCCGAGCGTCACCACCGGCGACGCCGACCTGGCGAGCATCGAGGTCGCACTCAACCGCCTGCTGCGCCAGATGCAAGAGGCAAAGCTGCAGCAGATGCGCTTTGTCAACGATGCGAGTCACGAGCTGCGCACGCCCATCGCGGTGATTCAGGGTTACGTGAACATGCTCGACCGCTGGGGCAAAGACGACCCGGACGTGCTGGCAGAATCCATCACCTCGCTCAAAGCCGAAAGCGAGCATATGCAGGAGCTCGTGGAGCAGCTGCTGTTTTTGGCACGCGGCGATGCCGGGCGCACGGTCCTGCGGCGTGCGAATACCAACCTGGCCGCACTGGTCGGCGAGGTATGCGAGGAATCGCAGATGATCGATGCCGCGCACACATATCGACTGGCGTACGATGCCGCACTTACCAGCGACCCGCGCTGCGACGCGCCCGTTGACGTGGCGCTCGTGAAGCAGGCTCTGCGCGTGATCGTGCAGAACGCCGCCAAGTATTCGGACGCGGGCACATCCATCTCGTTTGGCGTGACGCCGGATGCGGGCGCGGGCACGATCGACATAAGTGTTGAGGACGAGGGTATCGGCATGAACCAGGAATCCGCAGCTCACGCGTTTGAACGGTTCTATCGCGCCGACAACGCACGCGATGCCGGCGCGCAGGGCTCGGGTCTGGGGCTCGCCATTGCCAAGTGGATCGTCGACAGCCATGGCGGTGTCATCGGCGTGACCTCAGTCGAGGGCGTCGGCAGCCGCTTTACGATTCGCCTGCCGCGGTAGGGGCGTCTCTCACGAATCGAAGGTGAATGCTTTTCCGCGAAGTGAACGACCTATTTTGGACCCCCGAAGCATCCACACTTTTTGACGCCAAAACCGCAGGAAAAACCTTACGAAACCGCAGGAAACGGTGCCTCCAAAGTGTCGATGCTCCAGGGGTCCGATTTCACTCGTTCACTTCGCGGAAAAGCATTCACCTTCGTTTTACGGCAGCCCGTCAGTCACCCTCTCGGCATTAAAAATGGGGTAAGGCCACGTGGCCTTACCCCATTTTTCGTTAGCTATAGCAGCCTGTGCGCTACTCGCGGCACAGGTGCACGGCGAAGCCGGCGAACTCGCGCTTAAAGTACACGAGCTTGGTGCCGCCGTCGGGCAGCAGCACGCGCGACTCCTCGTTGACCTCGAGCCCGCGCTCGGCAAACCACTTCTCGGCCGCATCGATGTCGTTGACGGCAAAGCCAATGTGGCCCTTGGTGCCACGACCGTTCTGCTTCATGACCTCGATCAGCGAATCGTTAAAGTACGAAACCGGGGTCTCGATAACGGGCAGGCCCATCATCGTCGAGAACAGCTCCGCGATCTCCAGGGCATCTGCCGGGTCGGTGGCGTTAATGCCCACATGGGCAACGCGCATGCCAAAGAGCTCGACCGGATTGGCGTTCTGCTCACTCATACAGTCAGCGCCTACTGAGCCATGACGTCGAGGACGGCCTTCTCGGCAGCGACGCGGTTCATGCCGGTCATGAAGGGCACGCCGCTCACGTACGGGCAGGTGAGGCCCTCGGGAGCAACGGTGGTGGCGATCAGCAGGTCGGCGCCCTCGTCGCAAGCGTCCTTGGCCTCGGAGATGGCGCACTGCACGATCTCATACTTGCCGGCATAACCGTTGGCGTCGAGCATGGTGGCGACCTTCTGGGCAACGAGCGTGGAAGTAGCAGCGCCAGCACCGCAAGCCAAAACGATCTTCTTCATAGGTAATGTCTCCCTTCATGGTTTACTTTAGGTAAGTGTACCGCAGCGAGCGATGGCACTCAGCCTCGATGAGCTTTTATGCCAGTTTGCTTGTGCGCTGCGTATAATACATCTAGTACGTGTTGTCATACCGCTCGCTTTATGAGCGACTAAGGATCCTAACATGCCCGATTCCCGCACACTCTGGACCGCCGTCGTTATCATCTGTATCGCCGTGTCGGTGTTCTTTAGCGTCAAAAAACGCACTACGTTTAAACGCCTGCAACAGTTGATGGCCGCCAAACAGTGGGCCGAGTTCGATCGTTTGCTCGACGGCAAACTCACCAGCATGCTGTACCCGCGCTACAACCGCGACTACCTGCGTCTGAACTCCTATCTGCTGCGCGAGGACCACGAGCGCGCCGGCGAGATGTTCGACCTGCTGCTGGGACTCAACCTGCCCAAGATGCAGCGCGTCGACCTGGTGATCAAGGCCTTTAACTACTACGTTGGCCAGGAGGACCGCAAAAAGTCCAAGGAGCTGCTGCATGAAATCAAGGGCTTTGAGGGCGGTCAGGCCGAGGCGGTCGCGCACGAGTGCCAGCTGATGTACGACACGATGATCCTCAAGCGTCACAACGACATTCCCGAGCTGGAGCGCATGCTCGAGGATGTCGGCGACGACCCGGTCAAGCGCTGCCGCTTGGAGTACCTGCTGGCCCTGCAGTACCAGAACAAGGGCGACGAAGCCAAGTTTGCCGAGTACTTGGAAAAGTCAGGCCAGCACTCGATGGCCGTCAACGCGTAACGGACGGCTTGTGCTAGACTTCTAGTCTCACGGGGGCGTGGCGGAATTGGCATACGCAGGAGACTTAAAATCTCTCGCCGCAAGGATTGTGGGTTCGAGTCCCACCGCCCCTACCATATGGCTTTTACGGGCCCGTGTCCCTTTGAGATGCGGGCTCGTTTCTTTTGGATGCCGGTGGGACTCGAACCCGCGAGGGGGCGAGCGTCAAGCGGACGCGCAGCGTCCGTAGCGAGCCGGCGAGGGCGCCGACAGGCGGCCGAAGCCGGTGCGCATTTGCGCAGCAAATGCGCGGACGTCCCACCGCCCCTACCATGTAGTGCTTACGAGCCCGTGTCCCCCAGGGATGCGGGCTCGTTTCTTTTAGGTGCCGTCAACTGCAGAGCAGCTCATTTGGGACAGAGCTTTTTTGACTACTTTTAAAGGGTGCTCAGGCTCGGGGTCCAGGCGATGGTGGGGGTCGCGCCGTCGAGAACCTCGTTGATGGTGGCGGCCATGCCGGCGAGGAGGCTGTTCTCACTTACGGTGAGCGTCTTGTAGCCGCCGGCTCGCATGAGCTCGCGAATCACCACGGCGCCGGCCAGAATCACGCCCGCGCGTTTGGGCTGTACACCCGGTAGCGCGGCGATACCCTCCACATCCAGCGCGGACATACGCTCGATGGCAGCCAAA
Source organism: uncultured Collinsella sp. (assembly GCA_900542365.1). Lineage (GTDB taxonomy): Bacteria > Actinomycetota > Coriobacteriia > Coriobacteriales > Coriobacteriaceae > Collinsella. The sequence continues at coordinate 35,591 of UQNH01000010.1, forward strand.
ACCTGCTCCATCGAAAGCTCGCGCAGGTGCACAAAGCTCGAATCATACGGCTCCAGCTCGTGAACGAGTGCCACGAGCGTGGTGACGGTGCCGCCCACCGCAACGAGGCGTTCGGCGCGCTCAAAGTCGCTGGGCAGGCCTTCAAAATAGGCGGCAAACTGCTCGCCTGCCCACGCGGCAGCGGCAGCAAGCTCGCCATCCGCGGGCGGCAACGCGGAGAAAAAGCGCTCCGTCACGCGGCGACAACCGATGTCCAGCGAGCGCGTTCCCTCCAGCGCAAAGACGCCGCGCTCCGGCGCGTACACGCCAGTCGCGAGCTCCGTGGATCCGCCGCCCGAATCGGCAACAATGATGCGCTCGCCGGCAAAGTCGTGCGCCACGCCGAAAAACGTCAGGCGCGCCTCGACCTCGCCCGGAATCACCTGTGGCTCAAGCCCCAGATCGCGCAGGCCGTCCAACAGCAGCGCGGCATTGGACGCATCGCGCGCGGCACTCGTACACGTGGTGCAGACGCACACGGCCCCAAAGGCACGGGCCTCGTCCACAAACATGTGGCACGCAGCGAGCACACGCTCGACAGCCGCCTCGCAGAAGCGCCCCGTCGCGTCCACGCCCTCGCCCAGGTCGGTAATCTCGGTATGCTTGGACGATTCCACAATCGCTCCGCCCTCGACCTGGGCCAACACCAGTCGCGACGACACCGTTCCCAGGTCGATCGCGGCCACCTTATAGCGTTTGCAATTTGTCATTGCGGGCTCCCCTCCGGGCGCTATTTGCCGTTGGACACGACCGTCTGGCCCTCGACGCCGTTAAACCCAAACAGCATGTCGAGCGCCTGGATGTACCACGGCGCGTCCTTGCCGACTTCTTCGATTTCCTTGGCCACTTCGCTGGCCTTCTTGGCGTTTGAGGACTTTTTGCTCGACGACGAGTCCGAATCGTCGTCCAAGCCTAGCACGTCAATCTTCTTCTCGTCGGGCATCACCAGGCCCAGGTCCTCGGACGCCGCGTCCTTGATACCCTCCTCCGAGAGCAGCTTGTCGACGCTTTTTTGCAGCTCATCATTGTATTGCTGGCGAATCTCGACCTGCTTGGCCAAGATGTCGCTCGAGCGTTTTGCCACGTACAGGTCGCGTACGGGAAAATACAGGCTCACGAGCGCCAGCGCCACCACGATACCGATAAACAGCGGACGCAGAGAGCCATGCGTAAAGTCATAGATTGCCTTGACCACCGCATTGTCGTTGGCGTAGCGCATAAAGTCCGAGCCCGAAAGACGGCTCGAAGGCCTGCTCGATTTGTCGTGTGCCTGAGTCGAGGGACGCGATGCATGCGACGAACGTGGCGGGCGCACCGGTCCATCTGCCAAGGTATTTGATTGAGCATTGGGGCGCGAGGTACTTGCCGGGCGCTGCGTGGAGCGGTCGGCGCCGGCATAAGCAGACCCACCGAGCTGCACCGTGCGCGCACGGCGAGGCGACGGCTCGCGCGAACCGGCGGAATAGTACCTGTTGTCGTAAATCTGATCCATGTGCGCCTTGTGCGGTTGAGGTTTGTTTGCGCTAAGTCCTTTAGTTATAGCACGAGCGCCTGCACCGCCTTCGCCAGCCTTTGCTCGACATAAAAAAGGCGCTGAGCCGTATGGCCCAGCGCCCATGGCGCTTTGCAGCATCCAGTCAAGGCGGGACGGAACCGAGTCAGCCTCCCCCTCGCCAAATTCGTCCGTTTAGCGAATGTTGTAGAACGCGGTCTTACCGGCGTAGCGCGCGCTGCCCTCGAGCTCGTCCTCGATGCGGATGAGCTGATTGTACTTGGCGATACGGTCGCTGCGGCACGGGGCGCCCGACTTGATCTGGCCGGCATTGACGCCCACGACCAGGTCGGCGATCGTGGAATCCTCGGTCTCGCCGGAGCGGTGACTCACGATGCAGGCGTAACCGGCCTCCTTGGCGGTCTCGATGGCCTCGAGCGACTCGGTGAGCGTGCCGATCTGATTGACCTTGACCAGGATCGCGTTGGCGGCACCCAGCTCGATGCCCTTCTTGAGGCGCTCGGTGTTGGTGACGAACAGGTCGTCGCCCACCAGCTGCACCTTGTTGCCAATGCGGCGGGTAAGCTCAACCCAACCGTCCCAGTCCTCCTCGGCCATGCCGTCCTCGATGGAGATGATGGGATAGGTGTCGACGAGCTTCTCCCAGTAATCGACCATCTGGGCACTCGTGTACTCAACACCCTCGCCCTTGAGCTCGTACATGCCGGTCTCGGCGTTGTAAAACTCGGTCGAGGCCGGGTCCATGGCGTACATGAAGTCGACGCCGGGCTTAAAGCCAGCCTTCTCGACGGCCTTGGTAATGTACTCGAACGGCTCAGCATTGGTCTTGAGGTTGGGCGCAAAGCCGCCCTCGTCGCCCACGCCGCCGCCCAGGCCGGCCTCGTGCAGCACGCCCTTGAGGGTGTGGTAGACCTCGGCGCACCAACGCAGGCCCTCGGCAAAGCTCGGGGCGCCCACCGGCATGATCATGAACTCCTGGAAGTCGACGTTATTGTCGGCATGCACGCCGCCGTTGAGAATGTTCATCATGGGCGTGGGCAGCAGGTGGGCGTTGACGCCACCCAGGTACTGGTACAGCGAAAGACCCGCCGACTCGGCAGCGGCGCGGGCAACTGCCAGCGACACGCCCAGAATGGCGTTGGCGCCGAGATTGGTCTTGTTGGGGGTACCGTCCGCGGCAATCAGCGCGGCATCGACGGCGCGCTGGTCGAAGGCGTCGAGGCCCACGACGGCGTTAGCGCACTCGTTATTGACGTGCTCGACGGCCTGCGAGACGCCTTTGCCCAGGTAGCGACCCTTGTCGCCATCGCGCAGCTCGCAGGCCTCAAAGGCGCCGGTCGAAGCGCCCGAAGGCACCATCGCGCGGCCGAAGCTGCCGTCCTCGAGCACGACCTCGACCTCGACGGTGGGGTTGCCGCGGCTGTCGAGTACCTCGCGACCGTAGACATCCAAAATATCGCTCATGTTGTCTCCCTCTCACTTGGAAACGGGTTGAATGCTTGGCGACACGGCTTGCACGCTACAGTGGCGCGCAGGTTCATAAGTTAGCCTTATCGCACTTTTTGCATTATGCCCTAAGTTAGCCAAGGGATACAATCTTTTTGAAAAATAATGGGGGCGATGAGAAAGTCCGTCCCGTCGCCCCCGCAGTCTTACTCCTCTGCCTTTGCGGCATCCCAGAGGTCATTGAGGCCGTGGGTCGAAAGCTCGGCCAGATCCACGTGGGCGTCGGCCGCCATCTGCTCCATCGCGGCCCAGCGGCGGCGGAACTTTGCCGTGCTGGCACGCAGGGCGCTCTCGGCGTCGATTCCCTCCTTGCGCGCAACGTTGACCAGAGCAAAGAGCAGGTCGCCAAACTCCATCTCGCGCTCGGGCGAGCCGGGAGTCTCGGCCTCAAACTCGGCGCGCTCCTCGGCGACCTCGTCCCACACGTCCTGGACTGTCTCCCACTCAAAGCCCACGGCAGCCGCCTTGCGCGACACCTTCTGAGCCTGCATCAGCGCCGGCAGATGCGTGGGCACGCCGTCGAGCAGGCCCTCGGGCGCAGCCTCGCCCGCTGCCACGGCCTTGTCCTTTGCAGCCTTCTCGGCAAGCTTAACCTCGTCCCAGATCTTGAGCACCTCATCGGAGCTCTCGGCGTCCGCATCGCCAAACACGTGCGGATGACGACGGATGAGCTTGGCGTCGATATCGCGTGCCACATCGGCAAGTGTAAACTCGCCGGCGTCCGCCGCAATCTGCGCATGCAGTACCACCTGCATGAGCACGTCGCCCAGCTCCTCGCGCAGATGCGCCACGTCGTCCGCCTCGATGCAATCGAGCGCCTCGTAGGCTTCCTCGATCATGTTCTTGCCAATGCTGCGGTGCGTCTGCTCGCGGTCCCACGGGCAGCCATCGGGCTGACGCAGACGCCAGATAGTCTGCACCAAATGCTGCAGCTCGGCCGACACGTCGACCAGCGTGGACAGATCGCGCGAGCCCTCGGCATTTTGCCGAGCCATGTGCTGCGCCATGATTATTTCTCCTCCAGGATCACGTGACGGAACGCGCCGCCCTCGTAGATGCCGTAGCTGTGCGTGCCGTCCTTGGGGATGCTCACGCTGCCGGGGTTGAAGAGCCATAGGCCCGGGCGTGCCTCGCTTGCCTCGTTAACCTTGATATGCGTGTGGCCGTAGACGAGCGCGGAGCCCTCGGGCAGCGCGGGCACGTGGTCGACGCTGTTGTGCATGCCGGCGCCAAAGACGTGGCCGTGCGTCAGGAACAGTTCACGGCCGGCCTCATCGAACAGCGTGGCGTAGTCCGCCATGACGGGAAAGTCGAGCACCATCTGGTCGACCTCGGCGTCGCAGTTGCCGCGGACGGCGATGATGCGGTCGGCCAGGGCGTTGAGCAGCGGAATCACGCGCTTGGGGGCGTAGTCGCGCGGCAGGTCGTTGCGCGGGCCGTGGTAGAGCAGGTCGCCCAGCAGCACGATGCGGTCGGGCTGCTCGGATTCGATTGCGGCGACCAGACGCTCGGTCCAGTATGCCGAGCCGTGAATGTCGGAAGCGATGAGGTATTTCATGGTGGTCCTTTCGGGTGGGGCTGATGTGGCCGGGCGCGCTATTCAAATCGCAGTGCCGAGGCTTGTGCCGTCTGCATCACGCGCTGGAGCGGCACGTTATGCTCGCGGGCAAGACGGGCGCAGTCCTCGTACTCGGGCGCCGCACGCTCACTGCCGTCGGGCAGGGTGGCCACCTTGACGGCCACTTCGCCCCAAGGCGTCGCGACCTGCTCAAAACGACGCGGCAGGCAGACGCGTTCCATCACCTGGCGCCGGATGCCGTTCGTGGTGGTTTCCAAAAAGATAATCGTCTGCAGACGGTCAATGTCCTCGCGGGCGCAGATTACCTGCAGCTGCCAACCGGGGCGGCCTTTTTTGCAGTAGAGAGGCAACCAGTGCACCTCGCGGGCGCCCGCCTCGCGCAGGCGGTCCGCGGCATAGGCGAGCACCTCGGGCGACGCATCGTCGATGTCGCACTCCAGCTTGACGATAGTTTCGGGTGCATCGGTCTCGCGGGACAGCGGAGATGTACTTCCACGTTGCATACGGTCCGGATCCTTTCCGCACGGGCTCGTTTTATTCACCCAAACGCTAGCACATCGGACGTGGCACAGGCGTGACTTTCGTCCGTCGCCGCCCTCGCCCCTATCCAAACATGTACGCCAGCCTCCAAACATGTCATTTTTTGCAGCTTTTGGAGGCTGATGTACATGTTTTGGAGCGGGGCCGCGCACGATCAGAATTGCGCTCGCACTCCGTCCACCACAAAGTTCACTACACTCAACAATTTTGAACTTTCTACGCAGTTCATCGGCCAAAAAATTACCCTCGGCATACTTACAGGCTGCACGATGCTACTCTAGTTGCATTTGGCTAACTAAGCGGCTGCCGAGGACCCCGACCGGCACCGTTACGGCATAGGAGGTTTCATGTTCGAGAAGCGGCTCTTCTCCCTGGTTCCGCAGGCAACGCCCTACATTATGGCAAGCGTCCTGTTTAAGTGGATCGCGCTCATGGCAAACATCACGGTGATGTGGGTGCTTGCGCGCATCTTGGGCGGCATCGTCACGGACGGCCTTTCCGCCGCGCTCGCCGTCGATGCCCTCGCACAGGCGGCCTCGCCGCTCGCCGCC
>UQNH01000011.1:0-39690 GCA_900542365.1 uncultured Collinsella sp.
GGCGCGAAGCCATGATCGAGGCGACCGACCAGAACACGGCATGCGCGCAGGCGACCACCAGGCGCGCACAGACCAGGATGGGATATGTCGGTGCCACAGCGGACAGGAACTGACCCAGAGAAAACACGGCGAGCACACCGAGCAGCATACGCTTGAACTCAAAGCGCGAGGCAAACACCATAAGCGGCAGCGACAGCAGCATGACACCCCAGGCGTAGACCGAGATCATGATGCCGGCTTGGGCCTCGGTGAGCGAGAACGACGCGGCGATATCAGTCAGAAGGCCGATGGGCATAAACTCCGACGTGTTGAACACGAACGCGCAGCAGGCGAGCCCGATAAGCGGGAGCCACTGCTTGAGTGAGATGCCATCTTGTCTTGCCTGAGTCATATATAACATCTCCAATCATTTTGAGCGGAGGCGATTATATAGCAACGGCCCCGCATCCGTCAGCAACAGATGCGGGGCCGAAAACAATTCGGCACACAGAGGTTGCGCCGTCAATAAATAACTAAGCCAGCCCCAGCAATATGCCCGCCGAATGCACGACAAACGCCACGATCCAGGCGACCGTCACCTGAAACGCGAACACGGCAACGGCATAGCGCGCGCCCAACTCGCTCTTGACGGCGCCGATGGACGCCACGCAAGGCGGGTACAGCAGCGTAAAGACCAAGAACACGTAGGCGGTAAACGGCGAAAACATGGCTGACAGTGCCGCGGGAGAGGTTGCGCCCAAAAGCACCGTGAGCGTCGAGATGACGCTCTCTTTGGCAATAAGTCCCGTGACGAGCGCCGTGGATGCACGCCAGTCGCCAAAACCGAGCGGGGCCAACACCGGCGCGATGATGCTACCCAGACCGGCAAGCAAGCTTTGCGACTGATCGGCGACCACATTAAAGCGAATGTCGAACGTCTGAAGGAACCAGATGACCACGGTAGCGGCAAAGATGATGGTGAAGGCCTTGGTGATAAAGTCCTTTGCCTTATCCCATGCCAGCATCACCGTCGTCTTGACGCTCGGCAGGCGGTAGTTGGGAAGCTCCATGATAAACGGTACCGGGTCGCCCTTAAATGCCGTGCGATTGAGCACCAAAGCCGCGATGCAACCGACCGCGATGCCGATCAGATAGAGCGAGACCATGGCGGGTACCGTCGCCTGCGGGAAAAACGCCCCGCACAGCAGACCGTAGACCGGCAACTTGGCCGAGCAGCTCATGAACGGCGTGAGCATGACCGTCATCTTGCGGTCGTGCTCGGATGGGAGCGTACGGGTCGACATGATAGCCGGCACGGTGCAGCCAAAACCAACGAGCATGGGCACGAAGCTGCGGCCCGACAGACCAAAGCGGCGCAGCACCTTATCCATGACAAAGGCCACACGCGCCATGTAGCCGGAGTCTTCCAGAATGGAGAGGAACAAGAAGAGCACGACGATGATCGGCAGGAAGGCCAGCACGCTGCCCACGCCCGTAAGCACGCCGTCGACAGCCAGCGAGCGCACCACATCGTTGGTGCCGAACGCTTTGAGACCCGCATCGGCCGAGGCGATGATGGCAGCGATGCCGTCCTCCATGAGTCCCTGCAACGCCGCGCCGATCACGCCAAACGTCAGCCAAAAAACGAGGCCCATGATCACCAGGAACGCCGGGATGGCCGTATAGCGACCCGTCAGGATGCGGTCGATCTTGACGGAGCGCACGTGCTCGCGGCTCTCGTGCGGCTTGACGACGCAACGCCCGCACACGTCGCCGATAAAGCTAAAGCGCATATCGGCCAGCGCGGACAGGCGATCGGTGCCGGCCTCGCCCTCCATCTGGGTAATGATGTGCTCGATGGCGTCGAGTTCGTTGCGATCCAGGTGAAGTGCCTCGGTTACCAGCTCGTCGCCCTCAACCAGCTTGGTCGCCGCAAAACGCACCGGAATATGCGCCGTCGCGGCATGGTCCTCGATAAGGTTGGCGATGCCGTGGATGCAGCGATGCAGCGCGCCGCCGTCCGGGCCATCGGGCGCGCAGAAGTCCAGGCGACCGGGGCGCTCGCGGAACCGCGCCACGTGCAAGGCATGATCAACCAACTCGCCGATGCCCTCGTTGCGGGCAGCGCTAATGGGGACAACAGGCACGCCCAACAGGCTCTCGAGCAGGTTGACGTCCACGGCGCCGCCGTTGGCCGTCACCTCGTCCATCATGTTGAGCGCGATGACCATGGGGCGATCGAGCTCCATAAGCTGCAGCGTCAGGTACAAATTGCGCTCGATGTTGGTAGCGTCGATGATGTCGATGATGGCGTCGGGATGCTCATCCAGGATAAACTGGCGGCTCACGATCTCCTCGCCCGTGTACGGCGACAGGGAGTAAATGCCGGGCAGGTCGGTAACGCTTGCCTCGGGGTGGTTGCGGATGGTGCCATCTTTGCGGTCGACCGTCACGCCAGGAAAGTTACCGACATGCTGGTTGGAGCCCGTCAGCTGGTTGAACAGCGTGGTCTTGCCGCAGTTCTGGTTGCCGGCGAGGGCAAAATGCAGCGGTGCGCCCTCGGGCACGGCCGTCTTCGCGGCGCGGGGCGAATACGTCCCCTCGCCGAGTGCCGGATGCTCCGTCGTGCCGATTGCGGCGTTGGCGCGCGGACCCATATCGGTGTCGTGAACGCCCACGAGCTCGATGCGAGCGGCATCGTCCTTGCGCAGCGTCAACTCGTAGCCACGCAGGCGAATCTCGAGCGGGTCGCCCATAGGGGCGTACTTCATCATGGTGACTTCGGTGCCCGGCGTTAGGCCCATGTCCAAAATATGCTGTCGGAGCGCCTGATCGTCGGATGTCACCGATGCGACAACGGCGTCCTTTCCAATCTCGAGTGTATCGAGTCTCACGCGCTCATCCTTTCGTTAGACGCGGTTAACCGTTTACCGGGGCTAACCAACTCGTAACGACAAATGATAGCGCTCTAAACTTTTTTATAAAGTCAAATACCAATGTTTACCTGCGCAAACTTTATGCGGTGCGCCCCGAAAGCTCTTTGCGCATACCGCTCAGCGAGATCGAAACGGAACCCGACCGCGCGGTAGCGGTGAGTCGATCACCCTCGACCGACCCCGTGCATGTAAAGGGCGCCTTGCCCATCAAGACGTGGGAGATAGTACCCGAGAGCTCAAAGAAATCGCCCTCAGCGCGGGCACTCGAGAGAGCGATATTGAGACCCCTGACGTTTAGTACTGCCCTGAGCGCGCCGTTCACCCCATGTGCAAACGTCACCTCGCCGCGTTTACTCCCCACCGGCGTCTGGGCCGAAACCACATACGTACCCTCAAGCATGGCTCCTCCTCTGAGTAGGCTTTTTGAAACGGGTAAGTAGTCTACTTTTACATATGGCGCTCCAAAAAGCGGAAGGCCAGGCGAATCCAAGGACGGACCGCCACCTGCTTGTCCTCGTTGTCGACCGCGGTATTGGCGTTGCCGAGCGAAAGGCCGTGGCCGCCCTGGTCAAAGACGTGCATCTCGCATGCGACGCCCTCCTCGGCCATGCGCTGCGCAAACGGATAGACCTGCGCGATCGGCGCCGTCTTGTCGTCGGACACGCCCCACACAAAGGTCGGCGGCATCTGACGCGAAACATGAGTGGTGGGGCAGATATCAGCCAAATGCTCGTCAGTTGCCTCGCCACCCGTCACCATCGACAGATAGTCGTTGAGCAAATCGCGCCCCGTCTTGCCACCCGTCTTGGGCACGCGCAGGTCGATGCGCGGGTCGCGCGTCTGCATATCGCGCACATAGGCAAGGTCGAGCAACGGATAGCCCAGCACCACGGCATCGGGGCGAATATCTTCCGCGCGCGCCCCTGCCAGGCCCGCGAAGGGACCAGTCTTCCACTGCGTTGCCAGCGAAGCGCAAATCATGCCGCCCGCCGAGAAGCCCACGATGCACACGCGCTTGGGATCGACATGCCACTCGTCGGCGTTGGCGCGCACGGTAGCAACCATCTTGGCAAGGTCTGCCTGCGGGTGCGGAAAACTCACGTCACCCGTGGCGCTCGTCACATAATTGAGCACAAAGGCCTGGTAGCCGCGGTCCAAAAATGCAAACGCCACCGGGTCCTGCTCATGCGGAGCGATATGCGTAAACGCGCCTCCGCCGCAGATAATCACGGCAGGGCGACGGCCATTCGGTTTATCGGGCAGCGGCTCGGCACCCAAATACGTAAACGTCGCCGGATATTCCTCGGTCGGCTCCTCGCCCCACAGCGCATGGCTCTCGATAATCAATTGGTGCTCCCTTCGCGCAATTCATGCGCATTATTTTTTCGTCCTCAAGCGTACCCCAGTTGGACCCATGGCGCAGAAACACTCACGCAATAAGTTCCCTTTCAACTGATATATCACATAATCGCAGCTCAGCGCTATCGTTTCACAGCGTAAAATAGGGACGCTGACCGTGCCGGGAAACACGTACGAAACGTTTCCGGCAAACCACACGCGTGCAACATGCGCGCTTGATACGTTGGAGGCAACTATGGGTCTGCTCGATTCGCTTAAGTCCACCTTCACCTCGACGGGCGAGGCGTCCGTTCCGCCCGCAGCAAGCTTCGCCACCCGCGAAGGCGTCATCTATGCCCCCGTCAACGGCGTGCTCGTCAACCTGGACGAGGTCCCCGACGAGACCATCGCCTCGGGCATGCTCGGTCAGGGCTACGGCATCGAGCCCATCACTGGCACCATCTATGCGCCCGCCAACGGTCGCATCGGCGCCACCACCGTCACCAACCACTCCATCGGCATGATCACCGAGGACGGTCTTCGCGTGTTCATCCATGTTGGCCTGGGCACCGTGGAAATGAACGGCAAGGGTTTTGCCCGCTTTGTCGAGATGGGCGATGTAGTCAAGGCCGGCCAGCCGCTCATCAGCTTCGACCGCGACGCCATTAAGGCCGCTGGCCACGAGGACATCGTGACCGTCATCGTCTCCGAGCTCGATCGTCTTAAGAGCATCGACCATGTCGGCGAGTCCGGTACGCTTATCGGCGGCAATCCGCTCGTCAAGCTGGGCGACCCGCTGCTGGTAGCCAAGACCAAGTAGCAGACCGCTGTCACATAACGGGCCAACCGACTGTGCATCTTTGCCGCATCTGTGTTGTTGTTTTTGCCTATGTAGAGATCCTGAAACGTTTCTATATAGGCAGCTGAGCATCAACACAGGTGCGGCTTTTGCGTAGCGAAGCATCGCCCCGTGGCATGTTGTTCAACCGCACGAACCCCCTTCCCATGTCCGCGCAGAGCGCTAGACTGCTAGGTCGACATTGGAGGAAAGATCGATGCAAAACACACCCACGGGCGCCGCACATGCCGCGCCTCAACGCAGCCAACGCATCGTCGCGCTCGACGGGCTCCGCGCCCTCGCCATCGCCGGCGTCGTCCTATATCACCTTCGCCCCAGCCGCCTGACCGGCGGTTTTTTGGGCGTTACACTCTTCTTTACGCTGAGTGGCTATCTCGCCACCAAAAGCATTATGCGAGCAACGGCACGCGACGGGTTCTCATACCCGCGCTATATCTGCCGCCGCGTCACGCGCCTTATGCCACCGATTCTTGTAACCATCGCGCTTACCGCCGTGGCCACCTATATCGCGGCTCCGAGCCTGCTGCCTAAGGTGCAGCAGGACGCTCTGCCGTCGGCATTGTTCTTGAGCAACTGGTTCTATATCTTTCGCAACGTCTCGTATTTTGCCGCCGCAGGACTCCCCTCGCCGCTCACGCACCTGTGGTTCTGCGGCGTCCAGATGCAGTTCTATCTGGTATGGCCACTCATCCTTATGGTGCTCTGTAGCAAAACTAGGTCGCGCAACACCGCTATCGGCGTCACGATCACGTTCATACTGATATCAACAGCAGCGATGGCCCTCATGTTCGACCCCATGGCCGACACATCGCGCGTCTACTATGGAACCGACGCCCGTGCCGCCGAGCTTCTATGCGGAGCCTTAGCCGCCATCGCCGCGCCGCGTCTGCGCGAGATGCTGAGCGGCGACGCCCGTACCCCCGGCGCCAGCAAGGGTATCTCGAAGGTCAACGTGGTCTCCGTCGCGTGGCTCGCTGCCGTCGTAGTCGGCGCGTTCACGCTGACCGGAGAGAACCCCCTGCTCTACCGCGGTGGCTTTTTGCTGCTCGCCCTGCTCACCGGGCTTCTTATCATCTGCGTGCAAAACACGGAATGTATCGTGCGTCGCCTGTTGTCGGTCAAGCCGCTCGTCTGGCTGGGCCAGCGCTCGTTCTCGGTCTATCTGGTGCACTATCCCCTATTGCTTCTTATGAACCCCGCAACCCGCACTACCCGCATCGCCTGGTGGGAGCAGGTATTACAGCTTGTATTGATCCTTGCGGTAGCCGAGGTTTTCTATCGCCTAGTCGAACGCCTTTGGTCCAGCAGGCCGGCCCAACAGGACAGCGCGGCAAGAAAGCACGTCCTCGCGCCCGCCATGGTGCTCCCCGCGCTTGGCGCCGCATGCGTCGCTGCACTTGCCTTCGCGCCACTTGACTGGGCAGGCATCGCCACCGCCCGCGCCGAGCAGCTCCGCCCCGAGCTTGTCCAAAACGCAACCTCGCCCAAGAACAACGGCGCCGGCGGCAAGAGCGCCGAGTCCGTATCCAACCAAGACGCTCAGCCCAACGACGCCGCTCAGCAAAAGTCCAAAGAAGGTCCTATCGCCGAAAAGGTCCCCAAGAACTTGGACTGGAAGAGCTTTACCTACGACGAGGCGACCGGAACCTGCGATGCCCATGTGCTCATGATCGGCGACTCGGTCACTGCGGGTGCACAGTCCGGTATTCAGGCGGCGCTTCCCAACGCCCACATCGACGGCGTGGTGAGCCGTCAGTTCTACACCTTCCAGGATGTCTACGCGCAGGACAGCGCCAACTACGATCCAAACGTGGTCATCTGCGCGCTTGGCACCAACGGCCTCATCCGCGACCCCCAGCAGGTGCAGGACGTGATTAATGCCGTGGGCGGCAAGCCCATCTACTTTGTAACCGTGCGCGTGCCGCTCGAGCTACAGGACCGCAACAACCAGACGATCCGCGATATATGCGCCCAAAACGACAACGCCGGCGTCATCGACTGGAACGGCGCCTCAGAGGGCCACAGCGAATACCTCGTCGACGACGGTACACACCTCACCCAGGCGGGAATCGACACCTACGCCGTCCTCATACGCCAAGCCATCTGCGGGCACTAGGCACCGCAAAATCGGCGCTTGCGCGGTGCCCACGTTGCGCCCATACATCACACCTGACGTTTTGCTACGCTCCCGCTCGCGGGTTAGAATGGTTAACTGTTTGGAAATAATCCGTACAACCGCTCTGGGAGGATACGTGAACCGCACCAAAATCGCGCAGCTCTATACGCACGCCGAGTCGCTCGGCGGCCAGACCGTCACCGTCGCCGGCTGGGTCAAGTCCGTCCGCGACATGAAGAACTTTGGCTTTGTCACGCTCAACGACGGCAGCTGTTTCCGCGACCTGCAAGTCGTCATGAACCGCGAGGCGCTCGACAACTACGACGAGATCGCCCATCAGAACGTCTCGGCCGCACTCATTTGCACCGGCACCGTCAAGCTGACGCCCGATGCGCCCCAGCCTTTCGAGCTTTCTGCCACTTCCATCGAGGTCGAGGGCGTCAGCGCCCCGGATTACCCGCTGCAGAAGAAGCGCGCGACCGTCGAGTTCCTGCGCACCCAGCAGCACCTGCGCCCGCGCACCAACCTGTTCCGCGCCGTGTTCCGCATCCGCTCTGTCGCGGCTGCAGCCATCCACCGCTTCTTCCAGGAGCAGGGCTTTGTCTACGTCAACACCCCCATCATCACCACGAGTGACTGCGAGGGCGCCGGCGAGATGTTCCGCGTGACCACGCTCGACCCCAAAAACCCGCCCCTCACCGAGTCCGGCGAGGTCGACTGGAGCCAGGACTTCTTTGGCAAGCATGCGAGCCTCACCGTGTCCGGCCAGCTCAATGCCGAGAACTTTGCCATGGCCTTTGGCGACGTGTATACCTTTGGCCCCACCTTCCGCGCCGAAAACTCCAACACCACGCGCCACGCCGCCGAGTTTTGGATGATCGAGCCCGAGATGGCCTTTGCCGATCTGAACGACTACATGGATAACGCCGAGGCCATGCTCAAGTACGTCCTCAAGGACGTTATGGCCACCTGCCCCGACGAGCTCAACATGCTCAACAAGTTTGTGGACAAGGGCCTGCTCGAGCGCCTGGACCACGTGGCAAACTCAGACTTTGCCCGCGTTACCTACACCGAGGCCGTCGAGATCCTGGAGCAGGCCGTCGCCGCCGGTCACAAGTTTGACTATCCCGTGAGCTGGGGCATCGACCTGCAGACCGAGCATGAGCGCTTCCTGACCGAGGAGCACTTTAAGCGCCCGACCTTCGTAACCGACTACCCGGCCGAGATCAAGGCCTTCTATATGCGCATGAACGACGACGGCAAGACCGTCGCCGCCGCCGACTGCTTGGTGCCGGGCATCGGCGAGATCATCGGTGGCTCCCAGCGCGAGGAGCGCCTGGACCTGCTCGAGGCCCGCATCAAGGACCTGGGCATGAATCCCGAGCAGTACAAGTACTATCTGGACCTGCGCCGCTATGGTTCCTGCAAGCACGCCGGCTACGGCTTGGGCTTCGAGCGCCTGGTCATGTACCTGACCGGCGTGGGCAACATCCGCGACGTCCTGCCGCACCCGCGCACCGTGGGCAACGCCGACTTCTAATCGTCGGACGCTAGCTCGCGTCGCCACACGCCAACGCTCATCGCACAAGCGTCTCTCGACATCGGTCGAGAGACGCTTTTTTCAACGGTATCCGTCAAGCTTTTGGCAAGGTTTTGGTCAGTTAGGCAGGGTTGTTGAAAACTCGACCCGCCGTTTGCCGACGACTTCCGACCGCCCAGAGCGCCCTGCGCCCCTGGGAAAACCCCGCGTCCTAGGCTCCATACCGTCGCCACCCAAAACGGAAAGGACGTGGGCACCATGACCGAAGCCGCTGTTGAAACCTACGAGACCACGACGAGGGGCGCCGCCTCGATGGCAGCCTATCGCGCCGTTCGTATCTTGCAACTATTAAGCGAAAACACTGGCGAGGACAAGGCCATGCTTTCCGATGAGTTGATCCGGCGCCTCGCCCATCCCGACGACCCCGCCTGCATGCCCATCTCGGCGGCGCGGCGCAGCATCTACACCGCCATCTCCGCACTTCGCCATGCCGGATATGAAATTGAATACAAACGCGGCGTGGGGTATCGGCTCTTGACCCGTCCGCTCACCGACGAAGAGATCATCCGGCTCCACGGCATGGTCATGCGCAACCGTTCTACGCCCATCGCCATCCGAAAAAGCATGGCGCAGCACTTAGTCGCCATGGCGAGTGCCGACGTTCGCGGCTACCTCGATGCACCCGAGCCCGCTCCAAGCGCGGGCAGCAAATCCACCAAGGCCCCGCGCACGCCCGTCAAGCGCATCGACACCTGCGAGCTCATCGAGCAGGCCATCGACCACGGAACCACGGTGAGTTTTGATATTTCGAGCGTCACGGCACGCGGAGAGGTCGAAGTGGCACGGATGACACTCCGGCCCTTTGCCATCAAGCAACGAGACGGCATCTCGTATTTGCTGGGAACGGTCTATGACACCCAAGGCGCCGATGACACGCTGCGTACCGTAGAGATTGGCCGCATGAGAAACGTCACCACGCGTCTCCTCGACGGCAAGAAGCTCTTCGCCGCCCTGGACGAGGACGACACCTCGTCAGCCGCATAGGACCCTTCGCCGCCCATTCGACTACCCGTACCGCCCATCCGATTCTGTATTAAAAAACTCGCCAGGTTATTGTAAAAATGGACATCCGCGCTACTATAGTTCCACTTGCACTTTGATTGAGTGCAGTGTTTCCAGCCATTTCTATACTGGGGGTAACGATATGAAGGACATCACCATCAGCCGCAGGAGCCTTCTGGTCTCCGCCGGTCTGCTCGCACTGGCCCCGCTTGCCGGATGCGGCGGCAACTCTGGTTCCGGCTCCGCAGCCGCCGGTTTCGACTACACCATCGGCGTTCTGCAGCTCACCGAGCACTCCGCACTCGACGCCGCCAATGACGGCTTTGTCAAGGCCATCAAGAAGAGCGGTCTTAAGGTCAAGATCGACCAGAAGAACGCCCAGAACGACCAGTCCACGTGTAAGTCCATCGCCGACAAGTTTGTGGGCGACAACGTCGACCTGATCTACGCCATCGCCACGCCTGCCGCGCAGGCCGCCGCCGGCGCCACGGCCGATATCCCCATCGTGGGCTGCGCCATCACCGACTACGCCGCCTCCGGCCTGGTCCAGGACAACGACAGGCCCGGCACCAACGTCACCGGTGCCTCCGACCTCACCCCGGTCGCCGAGCAGCTCGAGATGATGCAGAAGGTCCTGCCCGATGTAAAGAAGGTCGGTCTGCTCTACTGCACCGCCGAGTCCAACTCCGACGTCCAAATCAAGGCCGCCAAGAAGGAACTCGGCAAGCTGGGCCTGGAGTACACCGACTTCACCGTCTCGAGCTCCAACGAGATCCAGTCCGTCGTCGAGTCCGCCGTGGGCAAGGTCGACGCGCTCTACTCCCCCACCGACAACACCATCGCCGCGGGCGCTTCGCAGGTGGGCCAGATCTGCAAGGAAAACAAGCTTCCCTACGTGACTGGCGAGGAGGGCATGTGCATGGCCGGTGGCCTGTTCACCCTCTCCATCAACTACGAGGATCTGGGCTACGCCGCGGGCGAGATGGCCGTCAAGATCCTGAAGGGCGAGGCCAAGCCCGAGGATATGCCGATCAAGCACCTCTCGAGCAAGGACCTGGTCGTCGTCAAGAACGACGAGATGGCCGAGGCTCTGGGCATCGACCTTTCCGCTCTGGACGAGTAACGCGTCTAGGGCCCGCACGCGCGCCACGGCTGCGTTATTCAATATCTGAGTCATTGGGGCGAACGCTAAAGGCCGGCGTTCGCCCTGCTTGTTTCAGGTAAAACAAAACGTCTGTCCGCCGCTCTTTTATGCATTGGTACCGCTATTATGGAAAATCACGTGTCCACCCTATCCTAGGAGGTATGAAGCATGCTCATTGCATTGCAGGGCGCCGTTTCGCAGGGCGTCCTCTGGGGCATTATGGTGCTTGGCGTGTTTATCACGTTCCGCCTGCTCGACATCCCCGATATGACCTGCGACGGCAGCTTTGCCCTCGGCGGCTGTGTCTGCGCCGTGCTCATCGTCAACAATAACGTCGACCCCTTACTCGCCGTGCTGGCCGGCATGTGCGCCGGCGCCATCGCGGGCGCCGTCACGGGCATCTTGACCACCGTCTTTGAGATTCCCGCAATCCTCGCCGGAATCCTTACGCAGATCAGTCTGTGGTCCATCAACCTGCGCATCATGGGCAAGTCCAACACGCCCATCCTCGCCAAGGGCACCATCTTCTCGTCCGTCAGCAACATGACCGGCCTGCCGCAGTCCACCGTTGCCATTATCTTGGGCATCTTGCTCGCCGTGGCTATCGTTGCCATCCTGTATTGGTTCTTTGGCACCGAGATCGGCTCGGCACTGCGCGCTACCGGCAACAACGAGTACATGATCCGCGCCCTGGGCGTCAACACCAACTCCACCAAGATGATCGCCCTCGTGCTCTCCAACGCCCTCATCGGCCTCTCTGGCGCGCTTATCTGCCAGAGCCAAAAGTATGCCGACATTGGCATGGGTACCGGCGCCATCGTTATCGGTCTTGCCGCTATTGTTATCGGCGAGGTGCTCGGCCGCCTGCTGCCCGGCGGTCTCACGCAGTTTAGCGTCCGTCTTGCCTCCGCCGTCTTTGGCTCCGTGGTGTACTTCCTCATCCGCGCCATCGTGCTGCAGTTGGGCATGGACGCCAACGACATGAAGCTGCTCTCCGCAGTGATCGTCGCCGTGGCCCTGTGCGTGCCCGTGGTTTGGGAGCGCTATAAGCTCCGCAGCTCCTACACGAAGGGGGATGAGGCAGATGCTTAAGCTCTCGCACGTCAAGAAGACCTTTAACAAGGGCACCGTCACCGAGAAGCGCGCGCTTACCGGCGTCGACCTTACCCTCAATGATGGCGACTTTGTAACCGTGATCGGCGGCAACGGCGCCGGCAAGTCCACGCTGCTCAATATGATCGCCGGCGTGTATCCGCTCGATTCGGGTGTCATTGAGCTCGACGGCACCGACATCTCGCGCCTGAGCGAGTCGCAGCGCGCAAAGTACCTGGGCCGCGTGTTCCAGGACCCCATGCGCGGCACCGCAGCCGACATGCAGATCGCCGAGAACCTGGCCCTCGCCAAGCGCCGTGGCCAACGTCGCGGTCTTTCGTGGGGCGTCACCAAGGCCGAGAAGGACGAGTACGTTGAGTCGCTCAAGCGCCTGGACCTTGGTCTGGACACGCGCCTCAACGCCAAGGTCGGCCTGCTCTCGGGCGGGCAGCGCCAGGCACTCACCCTGCTCATGGCCACGCTCACCAAGCCGCGCCTGCTGCTGCTCGACGAGCACACCGCGGCCCTCGACCCCAAGACGGCCTCTAAGGTGCTCAATCTGACCGAGGAGATTGTCGACGAAAACCATCTGACCACGCTCATGGTTACGCACAACATGAATGACGCTATCCGTCTGGGCAACCGTCTGATCATGATGCACGAGGGCCATGTGATCTACGACGTGGCCGGCGACGAGAAGAAGTCGCTCACCGTAGCCGACCTGCTGCAGAAGTTCGAGGAGGTCTCGGGCGGCGAGCTCGCCAACGACCGCATGCTGCTGAGCTAAAACCTGCCAATAAGGGACAGGTTTATTTTGGCAGGTTTTATCTGCGCAAACGTCAAAACCGCCGCAAAGGAACAGATACCTTTGCGACGGTTTTCGCATATCATGTCGATAATCCAGCGTCAGCAGGAACCACTGGTTAAGAACTAAGGAAACTGCCATGAGAAGACTCCTTCCCCGTCTTGCTTGACCGCCGCACTCCTTGCCGGCGTGCTCGCCGGCGGCCCAGCTTACGCCACCGCGGCCACCCCATCTCAAGTTATCGGCCCGTCCGATGTGATCGGACGGGCTTTTTGGTGGGTATCATGGTTGAATGATCATTAGGAGGTTTTCCCTACATGGAATTGTTTGAACCGATTCTTCATTTCTTTGAGCAGCGCTGGGTCCACAACATCATCTGGGCCGTCATCTTGGTAATAGTCACCGCCATCGCCGCCAAGGTGGCATCCAAGACCCTGCGCCACCTACTCAACCGAGACGACAACCCGCTTCCCGCATCGAGCATCTTCATCAACATCGCGCGTGCCGTCATTTGGATGATCGGCGGCAGCTTTATCCTCGACAACTGCTTTGGCATTAACGCAAACGCGCTCGTCGCCGCTCTTGGCGTCGGCGGCATCGCCATCTCGCTCGGCTTTCAGGACACGCTATCAAACCTTATCGGCGGCATGCAAGTGACCTTTATGGGCATCATCAAGCCCGGCGACAATATCGAGGTCGGCGGCGTGTCGGGCGTGGTCCAGGACATCACTTGGCGCCACACGACCATCGAGGACGCCTGCGGACAGACCATCATCGTCCCCAACTCCAACATCTCCAAGAACACACTCGTGCACCTCATGCCCTTTGGACGCGTTGTCGTTCCCGTCGCGGTGAAGGACACGTCAAAGTGGGACTCGCTCGATGCGCTGGCAGACGAGCTCGCCTGTGCCACCAAGGTCGCCGTTTCACCCATCTCGGGCTTTGACAAGGAACCCTACGTGCTCTTTAGCGAGATCGGCGACTTTGGCATTAAGGGTAAGATCATCTTTATCGTCAGTGACGACAGCACCACCTTTACGGCAGCCGACGCCTGCATCCGCGCCATCGCCCCCATCATCGCCTAAAACCACCGCAAAGGGGACAGGCACCTTTGTGGTGGTTTCGCATCGTGGTACCATGGTTCATATCGTTGTTTAAACGACTAAGGGAGTAGACACCATGGAAGAGGCCTATCGTCAAGCGCGCAAGCGCGGCGAACAGGGACGCCGTCGCGCCATCAGCCAAAGCGAGCATCCATATCTTACGGACCTCGACAGCTTGGTCGCCCAGCTTCCCTGCGGGCAGCGCGAGAACATCGGCCTGCGGGACATTCCGCTCGAAATGGTCGTCGGCACGGTTACCAAAGGTCGCCAGTCCGCCTTTTCGTGTAACTTTATGCCGCTGCTCCCCTGGAATACCGAATTCGCCCGCAAATGGTCCAACCTCTACGATATCCAAATCTCCGAGGGCTACCGCGACCCCATCATCGTCACCGAGTTCATGCACCGCTTTTACGTCCAAGAGGGCAACAAGCGTGTCAGCGTCCTCAAATTCCTTGACGCTCCGACGGTTTCGGCCAAGGTGACGCGTCTGTACCCCGGTAAGTGGGATTCCGTCGAGAGCCGCCTGTACGGTGAGTTTTGCGCCTTTTGGTACGTATGCCCCCTGTACGAGATTGAGTTTTCGCGCGAGGGCAGCTACGAGATGCTTGCCAAAATGCTCGGCCAAGATCTTGTCGAAAAATGGCCTCAAAAGAAGGTCGACTACCTACGTCACACCTTCCTGCTCTTTAAGCGCGCCTATCTTCGCGCGGGCGGCGACCACTTGGACATTACGCCTGCCGATGCCATGCTCGTCTACCTCAACGTCTACAACCAGGACCGTCTGCTGGATACGCCGACGGATATCGTCGTAAACCGCCTGTGCAA
Organism: uncultured Collinsella sp.; assembly: GCA_900542365.1. Classification (GTDB taxonomy): domain Bacteria; phylum Actinomycetota; class Coriobacteriia; order Coriobacteriales; family Coriobacteriaceae; genus Collinsella. The sequence goes on from UQNH01000011.1 coordinate 14,800, forward strand.
GATTTGGCGCGAGCTTGTCATTGCCGGCAAAAGCGACGAGGACAAAGTCGATCTTGTCGAAGCGCCGAGCGTCGATGAGCAAGAGACACCCGCCAAGTCCACCTCCGGCGTGCTCAACTTCTTTATGGGCAAGACCGTCTATTCGGCGGCCAACCCCCTGCGCATCGCCTTTATCCATGAGTTCCCCTGTGCGACGTCGAGCTGGGACAGCCTGCACGACCAAGGACGTCAGTATCTCGATGAGCACTTTGGCGGTATCGTGCGCACCGAGGCGTTCGAGGACTGTCACGATCCGGACGTGTTCTACGCCGCCGTGGAAACGGCTGTCAAACATGGAGCAAACGTCATCTTCTCGACCTCGCACCGCCTGATGGAATACACGCTCAGGGCTGCGGTTGAGTATCCCCAGGTGCGGTTCCTTAACTGCTCTATCGGCCTTCCCCACCAAAGCGTCCGATCGTACTTTGGCAAGATGTACGAGGCCAAGTTTCTCCTGGGCGCCCTTGCCGCCAGCATGGCGGACAACCACCGCATCGGTTATCACGCGTCAGTCTTCGCCTCGGGCGCACTCAGCGAGATCAACGCCTTTGCGATTGGCGCCTCGCTGCTCGACCCCCGTGCGCAAATTATCCTGACCTGGGGCGATGTGCCCGCCGGAGGCCTTGCCGAAGCCATGTGTCGCGAGGGCGTGAGCATCATGACCGGCGCCGATATGTCCAAGTCTCTCGAGGACCCCACCGCCTACGGGCTTCACCGTCTGGTAAACGGCAAGGAAGTTACCGGTATTGCTATGCCGGTATGGAACTGGGGCCGTTACTACGAACTCATCGTACGCAGCCTACTGCACGGCACATGGGACGAGACCGCCGATGACCAGCAGGTGCGCGCCGTCAATTACTGGTACGGTATGAGCTCCGGCGTCATCGATATTCGCTACGCTCCGGGCCTACCCTATCAGACGCGTAAACTTGTGCAGCTGCTTCGCAACGGCATTGTCGAGGGCTCCATCAACCCATTTGGCGGCGAGCTCCATAGCCAAGACGGCGTGGTGCAGATCGAGGGCTTTCCCCCACTGCCGAGCACGCAAATCATCGAGATGGACTGGCTGGCCGACAACGTGGTGGGCACCATTCCGCAACTCGACGATGAGCCGAAGGTCCGCGCCCTATGAAAATCCTTGCCATAGCCGATACCGAAGAGCGATGCCTGTGGGAGTGCTTTCGCAAGGAGCGCTTTGAGGACGTTGACCTGATTCTATCCGCAGGCGACCTGGATCCGGACTATCTTGAGTTTTTGGTCACTGTCATCAACAAACCGCTTGTGTACGTTCGTGGCAACCACGACGACCGCTACGCGCGCCATGCACCGGGCGGGTGCATTTGTGTTGAGGACAGCGTATATGTGTACCGAGGTATTCGCATTGCGGGTCTGGGCGGTTCCATGCGCTACCGCGACGGCGCGAACATGTATACCGAGCGCGAGATGGCAAAACGCATGCGCAAGCTATCGCGAAAAATCGCACTGGTAGACGGATGCGATATTCTACTTACCCATGCACCCGTCGCAGGCATGGGCGACCTGGACGACCTGCCGCATCGAGGATTCGAGTGCTTTAATGCGGCTCTTGAGTCTTGGGGTCCCGACTATATGATTCACGGGCATGTGCACCAAAGCTACGGCCCCAACTTTCAACGCGAGCGCCAACACCCATGCGGAACGAAGATTGTCAACGCCTGCGGCTATACCAAGATCGAAATTGACGAGGCGCGCTACCCCACGCGCGGTTGGAAGGCCGCTTGGCTCAACTCGCAAACCATGCGCCGCGAGCTCAAACGCCACGAAGCAATCGAGTCTTCAACCGCCAGAACCCCCTGGTAACTGCCAACAACCACCACGAAGGGGATAGGCACCTTTATGGTGGTTTTGCTGACTCGTCCGACCTGTCCATCACGGTGCTTGTGTAATTAACGAGAACACTCATTGTTTTGTAAGGACGGCGCTCACGTGCCGTCTTTTTTTGTCAACTTATGCAGTCTCGACCGTGTTGTATGTAGAGGGACCTCGCGAGACGCCTTCCCTATATCCACCACGACCAATTGGAGGTGACACTATGCCTGCACGCCGTAACCGCAATAGCACGCTCCGATGCGATGCCGATCAGATCGAGCGGGAAGCAAAGCGCTTGGTCGACACGTATTCCGACCTCATCCTTCGATTGTGCTATTCGGCCCTTGGATCCGCTGACGACGCTCAAGACATCTGCCAGGACACGCTGATCAAGATTCTCCAACGCACTCAACCGTTCGACTCGCTCGAACACGAACGTGCTTGGGTGATCCGAGTCGCACTGAACGCATGTCGCGATATCGGCCGTACGCACGCGAATCACCCGGTTGTCGACCTCGATTCGCTCCCCGATTTCTGCGCACCCGTAACACATACCGAGCAAGAATTCGCGCAACGCGACTGCGCCATTCTTTCCGCTGTCACGGCCCTGCCTCAAGCACAGCGCATCGCCATCTTTTTGCACTACTACGCAGGCATGAGCATCAGGGAAATCGCAGACGCCGTTCACGCGACGCCAGCTGCAACCGCCCAGCACCTTAGCCGCGGACGTGCGTCACTTCGGCTTTCCTTGAAAGGAGACCACAATGACTACGAATTCGAATGACTATCGCCACGCCCTGGAGCACATTTCGTTTACCGATAATGCGAAGCAGCACATGGCAAACTCGATTGCTCAGTCCGTCGCCTCGAGCGATGCGGCGACCGCTCAAAGCAACTTTAATGGCACGCGACGCAAGCCGCGCATCGCCCGCCATCCCGTAAGAACAGTCGCTCGCATTGCCGCTGTAACGGCAGTCCTCGCTATCGTCATTGGAGGCGCTGGCACGGCTATGGCAACAGGCGTCCTGCCGCTTCCTTCTGACATGCTTTCCGACATCTTTGACGGACCTGCTTCTCAAACCGAGATCATCGACCGTATTGGCCGGCCCGTCGGTGCTAGCTGCTCCAACAACGGAGTCACCGTGACCGCCGACGCCATCATGGGCGACAAGGATATGGTTACCATCGCCTATACGCTTACGTTCGACGATCCCGCTGCCCTGAAAAAGCTTTCCGAGCCGGGCGAGAACGGAACTATCGCCGGAAGTGTCGATGGAAACGTATACGTTGATGGCGAGCATGGCGGCCAAGGCCAATCATGGCTCATTGACAAGAACCCCAATGACTCCAGCATTCAATACTTTGCACAGTTCAGCGTTGAATCACCCGGCCTTATGGGCAGGACCGTCCGCACGCATATCAACTCTCTCGTTGTGCCACGTGCTGGCAAAGAGCTTCCCGAGTATAAGAAAATACTTACGGGCCCATGGGATCTTAAGTTCCAGCTGAATTACGAAGATACATCCGTTACGATTCCCGCGCCCAAATCGGTCAACTTTAACGGCACCAAGGCGACGATTCAAGAGGCCACCGTATCCTGCGTTGGCGTTTCAGTCCGCTACAACATAGATCGTTCCATCGAACACGACAACAACAGCGGCAAGATGTCTCAAAACATGGAGGAGTCTATGGATGCCGTTGGCAACATACCCCTCATCGTGACGTTCAAAGACGGTCATGTTGAGGACGCAACCAGCCACAGCGGCTATTTCGCAAATAAACTGGATAACGGCACCACTGATGTCCACAAGACCTGGCCGTTCTCGCAAGTTTGTGACACAGACAAGATTGCAAGCGTACAAATTGGCGATACGGTCATTCCCATGAATTCGTAACGCTACGCGGCTCGTATATGCACCCGGTTCCGCACTTCGCGTCTAAAGATGCGCTGTCATCGAGCAGCGTGAGCGCAAGGCCGCCCGTATGGTCGGCTGGGAACACCTCGTTGCGCTAAAAACCACCACGAAGGGGACCGGCACCTTTGTGGTGGTTTTGCTGACTCGTCCGACCTGTCCCAACGGTTTGTCTCAATCTGTAACAGGTAGGGCCCAAATAATCGGTTAGCTGTTACAGATCGAGACAGACCACGGATGCTCAGCCGAAAATCTCAATCTGTAACAGGTAGGAACGATTTTGCCCCTTAGATGTTACAGATTGAGATATTTGACAGCTTGAATCGGCATCGCCTACAGCGCGGCGACGACCTTGTCGCCCATCGTCGTGGTGCCGAGGATCTTATCTGCCGGGGTGTTGACATCGGCGATGTCACGGGTGCGCCAGCCCTCGTCGAGCACGCGCGCCACGGCGCTCTCGATCCACGCGGCTTGCTCGCCCATGTCGAGCGCGTAGGTCAGCAGCATCGCCACCAACAAGATTTGAGCCAGCGGATTGGCCACGCCGAGCCCCGCGATGTCAGGAGCGCTGCCAGCGCTCGGCCCAAACAGCGATACGCCATCATCCAGCGAGGCAGAGGCAAGCATACCGAGCGATCCGGTAATCTGAGCCGCCTCATCGGACAGGATGTCGCCGAACATGTTCTCCGTCACCACGACGTCAAAGTCTGCCGGTCGACTGATGAGCTGCATGGCGGCGTTGTCGACGAGCAGGTCCTCAAGCTCCACGTCGGAGTACTCCTCGTCTTGCACGCGATGCACGATCTCGCGCCACATGCGGCTCGTCTCCAGCACGTTGCGCTTATCAACGCTCGTCACCTTGCCGCGACGTTTGCGCGCCGCCTCAAATGCCTGGCGCGCAATGCGCTCAATCTCGTACTCGCGATACTCCATCACGTCGACCGCACGCTGACCGGCCGCACCCGCAGCGCCCGCGCAGGTCACGGATGCGGACGCCAAAGTCCCACGGCATGTTGTGGCCCATCGTATCGGGGATGTTCACGACCGTGGCACCGGCCTTTACGGCCGCCTCGATAATGCGCACCAGAAACTCCTGATCGGAGCGGCCGGCATCCTCGGCATAAAACTCAACATCGTCAACGAACTTGCGAGCATGTTTGACGGCATGGATCGCTCACTCAATTGCCCTTTCCTCAGTCATATGGAGCTTGTCGCGCAGGTGACTGGTGCTCACACCCAGCCCTGTATGGATACGGGGCCTCTGGGCCGTTTTGAGCGCCTCTGCAGCCACTTCGATATCCCTGTCGACAGCGCGCGTCAGGCCGCATACCGTGCATCGGTCGCCCGCAATCTTGCCAATCTCCTGTACGGAGCGAAAGTCACCAGGACTCGAGATGGGAAAGCCCGCCTCGATAACGTCCACGTTCATGCGCACCAGCTGGCGGGCGATGAAGAGCTTTTCCTCGGTATTCATGCTGGCGCCCGGCGACTGCTCACCGTCGCACAGGGTGGCGTCAAAGATTGTGATTTTGCGGCTTATATGTTCCTCCTGATTGACCGTTTTATGACAGATGGCTTTCAGGAGAGAGAGAAGGCCTAGAGATAGAAAAATACCCGTGTCGCTCATCACGCCTGAAAGCGGCAGACGATAGCGCACCCGGGTACAACAAATCGTTATAGCGAGATTACAACCCTAGCGCGCTATCCAATCTAGTAGCGCTAGGCCTAGGAGCTGTTGCGTGTTCTTAAACATGTTGGGCTCCCTTCGGCCTCGGGTAGTACTACATCGCGCTAAAGTACAACACAAGTAAAACCACCACAAGGGTGCCTGTCCCCTTCGTGGTGGTTTCGTTGACTCAAAAGCAAGAGACCCGGTCCTGCACGAGGCAGAACCGGGTCTCTTTAGCAATGCTTGCTTTGCTCAGGCAGTAACTGTTAGTTACTCAGCCAGGAAGTCGCGCTGGATAGCGGGATCGACCTTGACGCCAGGGCCCATGGTGGAAGACACGGAGATGGACTTGACGTACTTGCCCTTAGCAGAAGAGGGCTTGACGCGCAGGATCTCGGTGTACAGGGCAGCGTAGTTCTCGACGAGCTGCTGCTCGGTGAAGGACTTCTTGCCCAGGGGCACGTGGCAGATGCCGTAGCGGTCGGCGCGATACTCAACGCGGCCGGCCTTGAGCTCGGAGACCATCTTGGCGACGTCCATGGTCACGGTGCCGAGCTTGGGGTTCGGCATGAGGCCACGGGGACCAAGGATCTTACCAATGCGGCCAACCTTGGCCATCATGTTCGGCGTAGCGATAGCGGCGTCGAAGTTGATCTCGCCCTTCTGGATCTGGGCGACGAGCTCGTCGGAACCGATGATGTCGGCGCCGGCAGCCTCGGCCTCGCGGGCCTTCTCGCCCTCGGCGAAGACAGCAACACGAACGGTCTTGCCGGTGCCGTGAGGCAGGGAGATGGAACCACGGATGTTCTGGTCAGCCTTACGAGTATCGATGCCCAGACGGAAGTGGGCCTCGACGGTCTCGTCGAACTTGGCGGTGTCGAGCTCCTTGATGAGCTTGGCAGCCTGAAGGGGGGTGTAGAGCGTGGCGCGGTCGATCTTCTCGGCAGCGGCGTTATAGCTCTTACCATGCTTAGCCATGTGCATTACCTCCTGTGGTTAAACGGGCGTGAGCCCTCCCACATCGTATCGTGTGCCCTATTGCACACATATAACGGGCGCCCCGGTCGGAGCACCCGTCATTACCTAAAGAAATCGCTACTCAGCGATGGTGACGCCCATGGAACGGGCGGTACCGGCGATGATCTTCTTGGCGGCGTCAATGTCGTTGGCATTGAGGTCCGGCATCTTGATCTCGGCGATCTTGGTGAGCTGCTCCTGAGAGAGCTGACCAACCTTGTCGGCCTGGGGCTTAGCGGAACCAGACTTGAGGTTCAGCTCCTTCTTGATGAGGTGAGCCGCCGGCGGGGTCTTGGTGATGAAGGAGAAGGACTTGTCCTCGTAGACAGAGATCTCAACGGGGATGATGTCGCCCTTCTTGTCCTGCGTCTCGGCGTTAAAGGCCTGGCAGAACTGCATGATGTTCACGCCAGCAGCGCCCAGAGCGGGGCCGACGGGAGGAGCGGGGTTAGCTGCACCAGCAGGAATCTGGAGCTTAATGACGTTGGCAACCTTCTTCTCAGCCATGGTCATTCCTTTCGAATCACGAGTGTGAAGTACTTGCTATATCGTAAGCACGCACGTGTTAGAAGCACTCCTGAGATGAGCAGTCACAGAAGAAGCACGCTCGCGCGAACGGACGAAAACTTAAGCGATGACAGCGACCTGGTTAAAGTCGAGCTCGACCGGCGTCTCGCGGCCAAAGATCATCAGCGTGACCTTGAGCTTGCCAGCCTCGGTGTTAACCTCGGAGACCTTGCCATCAAAGTCGGTAAGCGGGCCATCGGTGACGCGGACGGACGTGCCGACCTGAATATCAACCGAGGTGCGCTTGGGCGAATCGCCCTTACCGGGACGACGAGTCATCTTGTTGTACTCGTCGCGGGAAAGCGGAGCGGGCTTGCCGTTGCCGCCTAGGAAACCGGTGACGCCGGGCGTGTTGCGAACACACGTCCACGCATCGTCATCCATCTCCATGCGAACCAGGACATAACCCGGAAAGATCTTGGAATCCTTGGTCTCGCGCTTGCCACCCTCTTTGATCTCGGTGACGCGCTCCATAGGAATCTCGATATCAAAGATACGGTCCTGCATGCCCATGGTCTCGATTCGATGCTCGAGATCGGACTTTACGCGGTTCTCGTATCCGGAGTAAGTGTGAACGACGTACCAACGCTTAGACATGGTTTAGCCCCTCAATCCAGAGAACAGAGCAAGAGCCTCGCCAAAGCCAGCATCGAGCAGAGCGATGACGACGCCGACGACGACCAGAGAAGCGCAAACGACGACCGAGTAGTTCACGAGCTCCTTCTTATCGGGCCACGTGACACGCTTCATCTCGGACTTCACCGAAGCGAAATACTTCTTGGTGCGGGCGAAGAAACCAGGCTTCTCGTTCTTCTTGGACTTCGCAGCCTTCTCGCTCTTCTTGGCAACGGCCTTCTTGGCCTCAACCTTGGAGTTGGCGGCAGCGTTGTTGGCAGGCGCCTGCTGCTGTGCCTTCTTCTTGTTCTTCTTGTTGGCCATTTGGGTTACCTCCGCGCAATGCGCTTATACATGAGTAAACCGTAAGCCCCCAAATGGGAGCTTACGGAATAATGACTGGCACGCCAGGAAGGACTCGAACCCTCAACACTCGGTTTTGGAGACCGATGCTCTACCAATTGAACTACTGGCGTATGTAGCTAGAGACTAGCGAGTCTCTTTGTGCAGCGTGTGGTGACGGCACCAGGGGCAATACTTCTTAATCTCCATACGATCAGGCATGGTCGACTTGTTCTTGGTGGTCGTATAGTTGCGGCGCTTGCACTCAGTGCACGCAAGAGTAACTAGAGTACGCATGTATCCTGAACCTTTCATATCCGCCCCGTACGGGCACAAGTTGTTACTTTATCAGCTCTACGTAAGTGCTGTCAATGAAAACCTCGAATCAATTGGTTCTCGCTGGATCCATTCATATTTGGAACACATCAATGAAGCCAGCGAGATCTAATCGATCCCTCACGCTCGCTTAAGGGCGAGCTGGACGTAATTGGCGGGCAAAAAAGCCTCGCGCAGAAAAGAACCCGGCACCCTATAAGTGCCGGGTTCTCTCTAAGTCAGCTATATCAAAGAGCTAATTTACTCAATGATCGTGGAGACGATGCCCGAACCGACGGTGTGGCCACCCTCGCGGATAGCGAAGCGCAGGCCCTCCTCCATGGCGATCGGGTGAATGAGGTCGCCCTCGATGGTGATGTGGTCACCAGGCATAGCCATCTCGGTGCCCTCGGGGAGCTTGACCGTACCGGTAACGTCGGTGGTACGGAAGTAGAACTGAGGACGATAACCATCGAAGAACGGGGTGTGACGGCCGCCCTCCTCCTTGGTCAGAACGTAGATCTCGCCGGTGAACTTGGTGTGCGGGGTAACCGAACCGGGCTTGCAGAGAACCTGGCCGCGCTCGATGTCCTCGCGCTTGATGCCGCGGAGCAGCAGACCGACGTTGTCGCCAGCCTCGCAGAAGTCCATGGACTTACGGAACATCTCGATACCGGTAACGACGGTGTTCTGGGTATCCTTGATGCCGACGATCTCGACGGGCTCGTTGAGCTTGAGCTCACCGCGCTCGACACGGCCGGTAGCAACGGTACCACGGCCGGAGATGGTCATAACGTCCTCAACGGCCATCAGGAACGGGAGGTCGTTGTTACGAGCAGGCGTCGGGATGTACTCGTCGACAGCCTTCATGAGCTCGCGGATAGCGTCCATCCACTTGGCGTCGCCCTCAAGAGCGCCCAGAGCGGAACCACGGATGACGGGGATGTCGTCGCCGGGGAAATCGTACTCGGAGAGGAGCTCACGGGTCTCCATCTCGACGAGGTCGATGAGCTCGTCATCGTCGACCATGTCGCACTTGTTCAGGAAGACGACGATGTAGGGAACGCCGACCTGACGGGCGAGCAGGATGTGCTCGCGGGTCTGAGCCATGGGGCCGTCGGTAGCGGCGATGACCAGGATAGCGCCGTCCATCTGAGCAGCACCGGAAATCATGTTCTTGACGTAGTCAGCGTGGCCCGGGCAGTCAACGTGAGCGTAGTGACGGGCAGCAGTCTCGTACTCAACGTGGGAGACGGAGATCGTGATGCCGCGCTCGCGCTCCTCGGGAGCCTTGTCGATGTTCTCGAACGCAGTGAAGTCAGCCTTGCAGCCCTCGGTCTCAGAGAGAACCTTGGTGATGGCGGCGGTCAGCGTGGTCTTGCCGTGGTCGACGTGACCAATGGTGCCGATGTTAACATGCGGCTTAGTGCGCTCAAACTTCTCTTTGGCCATAAAGCCCTCCTCTTAACAGGTCGTCCCCGGACGGGACTTTGCCTTTATACCATAGTGGCCTCTCAACATATTATTGAGAAGCCACCGTGTTACCTATGGTAGCGGTGACTGGATTCGAACCAGTGACGCCACGGGTATGAACCGTGTGCTCTAACCAACTGAGCTACACCGCCGGATGGAGCCTGCAACCAGACTTGAACTGGTGACCTCTTCGTTACCAACGAAGTGCTCTACCGACTGAGCTATACAGGCACTTGACGGGTGGGAGCTATAGGATTCGAACCTATGTAGGCAGAGCCAACGGGTTTACAGCCCGTCCCCATTAACCACTCGGGCAAACTCCCAATCGTTCAAGTATCCGCTGGTTCTTTGGTCTTTTGGACCGCCGCCCCCGCGAACGAAAAAAATAATACGATGCAACCTTGGGGGCTGTCAATGAAAACCTCTAGATACACGGTACCGGGCGTATCTATATATCCGTGACCTGCGTTTTTGTTGAGTTTGGATATGAAGGACCGTGGTTTTGTATGTAGCGGTGACATTTCCCGAGGGAACACTTTGGCACGGTGGAGTACGCCTACAGCATCGACCTTCGATAACGACCCTCTTGCACTATTACATAGGTCGCGATCGGGCTTCCCTGGCTTGATCGAGCGTGGATTTTCTCCCGTTTGAAATCGAGCGTGGACTTTCTCCCGCTTTTAGCGCGGCTCTAAGGCCAAAGTGGCAGATTATCCACGCTCGTTCTCCAGGCGGGAGAACTATAGAGGCGCAACTACTCGGGCCAGGCCAAAGTAGACCCATAGAGCGGCTCCCCCTTGGTGCAGGGGTAGCGACTCAAGTAACACGACGATAGCAAGTCGAAGAAATAAGTCATGGCATATTTCGAATAAACGCCGAGTCGGTCAATTCCGTTTCCCGCATTACCAAGACGATATACACGGTCAAAAGACCTCGATTTGTCATCGTTGCTAAACGCAGTAATTAGAATCTTCCTGCCCGAACGGCAATCAAGATACTCACGCGCCTGTGACGCAAATAGCCCGGAGACCGATACGAGAATTATCAATGACTGCGAAGCGTCTCCCATGTTTTTCAATTCCGCGACGTTAGCCCCAGCAACTATGCGAACTATCTTGCCCGCATAAAACATTTCCTGCTGAAATCGTACGAGATTGGCGCTTACATTATTGGTGCACCAGATTTCAACGTTTTTATGGCCATCAATTTCGTCGGCAAGGTGCTTAATAGCGATATCGGACACGCCGCTTTCAACCTCAGCGAACATCTCGATCATGCGAACGTCGAGCTCTGCCCTGTACTCCTCGTAGCCAAATTCCTCCTCTCGATGGCTTAAGTCGCTTGGAAAGACTGATTGAGTAAATGATTCTTTCAAATCGCTAAGAGACTGGTAGCCCAATCGATTGCAGAAACGACGAACAGCGGAACGGGTCACGAATGCATCGCGGGTTATTGCGGCAACATTGATTTCGCTCGAACGCCTAATGTGAGCGATGAGATATCGAGCGATGGCGGCATCGTTTGACCCAAACTCGCTGTTGATGATGGAGCTAATGCGATTGAGCACATCGAAGTCATTGATATTCACGTGATCCCTCTTTCCGCTCTCCTCGATACTATGGTTCATTTATTGAATCAAACAGCTTTGGTCGTTCTCCTATGATTCAAATCAGTTGACGTCATCTTAATCGTAATTCCGTCACACGTATCCACCGTGTTGAATGATGGAAAGGGGATTCATGGGCAACGTGAACAACATGCCGTTTCTCTGGGGTTCCGCCACGGCGTCTTATCAGTGCGAGGGTGCCTGGAACGAAGACGGCAAAGGCCTCGGCGAGTGGGATTTCTTTAACCACACAAGCAATAAGAACATCAACCATGTTGACGGTGATGTATCTTGCGACTTCTACCATCGCTATGAAGAAGATATCCGCATGATGAAAGAAGGCGGACAAAACACCTATCGCTTCTCTCTTTCATGGAGTCGAATCATCCCCACGGGTATCGGCGAAGTGAATGAAGAGGGTATCGATTTTTATAATCGAGTCATTGATTGCTGCCTCGAAAATGGCATAGAGCCCAACGTTACGCTGTTCCATTACGATCTGCCATTCACGCTTGCTTGCAAAGGCGGATGGCTGAACAACGACATGGCAGAGTGGTTCTGCAAATACGCCAAGATTTGCTTTGAGCGCTTTGGAGACCGCGTCAAAATCTGGGCTACCGTTAACGAGCCGCATTTCTACAGCTACTGCGTAAACATGTTGGGCAACTATCCCCCCAATCGATCGCTCGACGTTCAGTCGTACATGCAGTTTCAATACAACCTGATGCGCGCAAGCGCACTCGCAGTCCGAGCATATCGTCAAATGGGCTACGACGGCATCATCGGCGCCGTCCACGATGGCGGCGTTGTCGAACTCGACCCGGCAACCGAGCACCCTGATGACGTATTTCGATACGCAGACTTTTTCGCCAATCGCATGATTCTGGCACCAGCGCTTCAGGGTCAACTGCCGCCAGAAATGGACGAAATCCTTGAAAAACTTGGCGTCTCGCTCTATCGATCCCCAAATGACGTAGAAGAATTCAGAGACGGTAAAGTCGATTTTATTGGACTCAACGTGTATTGCCGAGAGTATGTAACCGACTGGCACGGTGGAGAGCTTGCCGTTTCGGCGAACAATAAGGGCGGTTCGAGCAAAAAAGTCGAAGGAAAATGCATTGCGCCCTTGTTTGAAAGCGCCCGCGACAGCAATGTTCCCCGCAATAAATGGGGCCGCGAAATACTCCCAAGTTGCATGTATTCAACCATCATGGATGTCCACGAGCGCTATGACGCGCCCCGCATCTTTATTACGGAAAACGGACATGGCGCCTATGAGCAACCAGACGCAGACGGAATGATCCACGATGATGACCGCATCGAGCTTCTGGGCCAGTTCATCGAGCACATGATGAGGGCTAAGCGCGACGGCGCGCGCGTTGAGGGCTACTACCTCTGGTCGACGATGGATCTGTATAGCTGGATCAACGGCTACGAAAAACGATACGGACTTGTCCATATCGACTTCGAGAACAATTTAGAGCGCACCCCCAAAAAGAGCTGGTATTGGTACCGAGACCTTATCTCGAAATATCAGGAGCAGGAAGGCTAGGAGAAAGAGATGAAATATCAGGCAATGTCCGAAACAGTCCTAAAGGCTGTTGGCGGCAAAGAGAACATTACATCGGTAACTCATTGTGCGACGCGCCTTCGCATCGACGCACGAGACACCTCGATCATCGATCTCCAGCTCGCCAAATCGGCCGATCAGGCGCTCGGGGCAGTAGTCAGCGGTGGCCAGCTTCAGGTGATCATCGGCCCCAACGTCACCGAGGCTTACAACGACTTCCTCGACTTCGCGGGAATCGAAGTCGGCGGCGGCGCGGTTGCCGACGATGCCCAAACCGCCAAGGATCTTGCAGAGGGTATCAAAAGCGGCAACACTGCCATGAGCCTGGTTGAGAAATTCGGAAATGTCTCCGCACAGGTATTCATGCCCATCGTCCCGGCGCTCATCGTAGGCGGACTCATTCTTTCGATTAAGAATCTCCTGGTCAATTATTGTGGATTGAGCACCGATAGCGGAACTGCTCAGGTTCTGCTGGCGATCTTCAGCGCCTCATTTAGCTTCCTGCCCGTTTACCTAGGCTACCAGCTCGCCGCTGTCATGAAGATGCAGCCTATCATGGGCGCGCTGCTGGGCGCAATCATGATTAGCTCGTCTATTAGCGGTGCTGAGGGTCTCGACTTTCTTGGCATCCCCATCCCGACGAATGACTACTCGAGCACGGTGGTGCCAATCGTACTGGGCGTTGTGTTCATGTACTTTGTTGATCGCGGTCTTCAGAAAATCATCCCGGACGTTACCAAACTGTTCTTGAAGCCGCTACTCACCATGTTTATCGTCGTGCCTGTTGAGCTGATTATCCTCGGCCCCGCCGGCAGCATGATGGGCTACGCGCTGAGTGATGCCGTCACGTGGCTCATGGATAACGTGGCATTTATCGCTACTCCAATCCTTGCAGCCCTTAACCCCTATTTTGTCATGCTCGGTCTTGATAAGGCCTACATCGCAATCGAAGTTACGAGCTTGGCGCAGCTCGGCTGGGCGCCCATCATCTTTGGCTTCATCTCAAACCTCTGCATTGGCGGCACGAGTCTCGCCTTGGCAACTGCAATGAAAGGCAACAAGGAGAAGAGGGGTATGGTCACCACGGTTGCCGTCACCGCACTCTGCGGCGTAACTGAGCCCGCGTTCTACGGCTGTCTCATCGAGCGCCCCCGCCTGCTTGTCGGCACGGCAATCGGCGCCCTCTGCGCGGGACTCCCCGCAGGTATCTTCGTCCTGAAGGAGTATGTTGCGGGAGCATGCCCCGGCCTTCTTTCGGCGCTGATTTTTATCGCTCCCGATGGATCCATGGGCAACTTCGTACTGGCGTGCGTTGTCGCCGTCATCGCCATCGTCGTCTCGTTCATCGCTGCACGCGTGATCATCAAGAAGAACCCCAACTATATTGAGTAAATGCCCGCTGTTTGCATTGGGGACATCCTCGGCAGACCATTAGCAAGAACCCAAGAAGTCCCTTAGGAGCTCGATTAATCCATTCGGATTCCTGAGGCACAAACGACCCCGATTCCACAATGAAATCGGGGTCGTTGTTTCTAAAGCCGTCGATAGACAATCGGTGTTTACCTTAGCTCCCTATCCAAGTTAATTATCCACGCTCGTTCTCCGGTCGGGAGATTTTCTTCTCTCTCGTGTCCAGAAATCCACGCTCGAGCAGGACATCCAGGACCGTACCTGCCCTTGTCTCGATCTGTAACAGCAGGAGACCTATTCCGCTTCTACATGTTACAGATCAAGATATTCCTAAAACACCCTAAGTTTCATCTCAATCTGTAACAGTTAGATGCCAAATATCGGTCTTGGTGTTACAGATTTAGACAAACTGGAGGACGAGACAAACCAAAAACGGGATGGGCGCTGACCCAATGGCGCACCACCTAAATAGAAACGGGCCCTGTCCCACAAGGAACAGAGCCCGAAACTCTCATGGAGCCAGTGACAGGAATCGAACCTGCAACCCACTGATTACAAATCAGTTGCGCTACCGTTGCGCCACACTGGCACACTTGGCGCTTTCGCGCGAAGCCAATTAAGAATAAAGGAATTGCGGACGAGGCGCAACAGGCCGCGCGGCGTTATATAAATATGCAAAATCCAGCAACAACACGTACCAAGCCCGTTCATTTCTGTCAGTTCGCCCTCAATCTTAAAACTCTTCGCCAGAACGAATAGTTTTAATTACAATTGGCTATATAAAACTATTCGTTCTGGCGAAGGGTTTCGCGATGTTGACTACAAAGGAAGCAGCCGAACTGCTCGGCATCACCCCGCGCAGGGTGCAGGAGCTCATTAAGAACGGCGCGCTGACCGCCCGCAAGGCTTCTGGCGTGTGGCTTATCGACAAAGACAGCGTAGACACGCGACTCCGCTCCGCAACCAAAAGAGGGGGACGGCCTCGTCGCGGGCATGGGAAAAGCGAAATCGCATTTACCCTCATGAACCGCACGCACGAAGTGGCCCAGCTGGTCTACAGCAGATCACGGAAAGACTTCACCCACATCGGCGCCGACGTCGATCGTGCCCACGCCCCTATTGGAGTTTTTGCTCCCAGCAAACCTGTATCGCTCGACTCCTTCCGCATCTGGTGGCGCGGCCGCGGTATCCCGCTCGCACGCATTGGGCTAGCCTCCCTGCTTGCAGAAGCCGCAGTCGATGTTCCCGATGAACTCGTACAGCGAAATCTTGGCCTCTCCTTATCCGACCAGTATTGGATTAGACCCCAAGGCTCCGGTCTCGCGTGGGAAGATATCAATTTCTTCAATAATGCTTTTGACGACGTCTCTCTCAGCATCGCGCCCTTCGCCCCAGAGGGCAAGGCAGCTGCCGCAAAGCCCGACAACACCTCGGACGGCAATCTTCAAAAGTACTGGACATGCGAGGATGACCGTCGAATACTCCACAAGGCAGGTGCGCACCTGAACCAGGAACCCTATAACGAGATGGTGGCGACCGCACTTCACCGTCGCATCCTAAACGCTTGCGATTATGTACCCTATTCGCTCGAAGGCACAGGTACTTCTGCCTTGAGCACATGCAATGTCTTCTTAACTGACGAAGAAGAATATGTCCCTGCGTTCTATGTAAACCAGCATGCAAATGCAGACGAGCGACTAACCGATTACGAACGGTATGTAGCAAACTGTGAGGAGCTTGGAGCGACAGATATAAAAGACGCCCTTGACCGCATGATCGTATGTGACGACATCATTGCCAACTACGATCGTCATTGGCGCAACTTCGGCCTCGTGCGAAACGTCAACTCACTGGTCTGCAGACCAGCCCCCATCTTCGATTCGGGCTCATCACTCTGGTGCAACATATCACTAGAGGAGCTTAGGGCGGGAGAGCACAGTTTTACCAGCGCACAATTTCATTCAAGCCCCGCCAAACAAATGTTGCTCGTCGAGGACATGGGCTGGTTTGACGGCGACAAACTCGAAGGCTTCGTTGACGAGGCAATCGAGATTCTGTCCAGAAACAACGCGCTCACGGCAAGGCTGCCATATCTAAAAGAGGCGCTTACATGGCGCCTCCGTAGAATGATCGACATCGCTGAATGGAGTTAGCGAGACAGCGTCGCGCCGTCAGCTCCCCTACCTCCCGCGCAGGGCCTTGAGCTTGGCCAGCGCCTCGGGGCTCAGGCGACTGCCCAGAGTCATCTTGATCTGCGGAGCTTCCTCTGCCTCGTGAACGTCGTTATCGATCTGCTTGATCTCGTCCACCAGCATGCGGCTCGAGATGCGCGTGACACCCTTGCCCATGACGACGGCTTGAATTGTGCCATCACTCGATACCACGGAGCACGCGCGGCCCTCCTCACGTGCCTCGATGCAGAGCTTCTGCACCACGGTGTCGGCAGAGACGCCCGTCGGCGAAAACTCGATGCGCACGCCGCGGGCCGGCAGGTTGGGACGCTCGCTGGAGATATTGCCCGCGCCGTCGAACACGATCACGGCCTCGTAGCGGCCCTGGGCAAACGCCGCAACATCGTTGATGAGCGCGGTGCGCGCCATATCGTGAACGTCGCTGGAATACGGATCATCGGAATGGTCGTACACGAGCTTTTCGTAGCGCGGCGTGCAGTGAATCACGTTGTAGCCGTCGACCACCAGCAGCTCGGGCTTATTGGAGTGCACCGTCGAGACTGGGTCGGCGATGGCCTGCGCAAACGCATTGCCGCCCACGCCATAGGTCGCGGCCGAAACAATCGGCTTGGCCGAGCCTTCGCCAAAGCGCTTGGCCTTGGACTTGGCACGGTTCTTCTTGGACATGCGTTACTCCTCCCCCATGAGCTCGCCGGCGTTGCGGCGCAGCCACTCAAAGCATAGCGCCGTCGTTGCCTGGGCAACATTGAGGCTCTCGGTCATGCCGCGCTGGGGAAGCTTGGTCAAAAAGTCGCATTTCTCGAGCACCAGGCGCGAGATGCCGTCGCCCTCAGAGCCCATGACGAGCGCAACGCGGCCCTCGAAGGGGGCGTCCCAGCAGCTGCCCTCGGCGTGCTCGGAGGCACCGCCCACCCAAAAGCCAGCGGCCTTAAGATCGTCGAGTGCACGGGCGATGTTGGGCACCTGCGCGATGGACAGATGCATGACGGCACCGGCTGAAGTCTTGTAGCTGCCCACAGTCACGCCAGCGGCACGCTTGTTGGCGATGATAACGCCCGCGGCGCCCACGACCTCGGCGGAGCGCACGATGGCGCCGAAGTTACCGTCGTCGGTCACGTGGTCGAGCACCACGACAAGCGCCGGACCGTCGCCCGCGCGGTCGAGGATATCGGCGACATCGGCATAGGGGAAGTTGCCTACCTCGAGTGCGATGCCCTGGTGAGCGCCATGGCTCGACAGCGCATCGAGCTGTGCACGCGGCACGTACTTAATGCGGACACCCGCGGCATTGAGGTCATCGACCAGGCGCGACAGGGCGGCATCGCGCTCCCCGCCCTCGGCGATGAGCGCGCACTTGATGGGAAAACCGGTGCGTAGCGCCTCGGCGGCAGCACGACGGCCTTCAATAAACTCGCCCTTGGGAGCCTGAACAGCGTCGCGGTTGCGATCGCGCTGCGGACGAGCGGCCTGGGCGCGATCGCGCTGGCCCTTAGGAGCGGCAGCGCGATCATTGCGGCGAATCGGACGCGAGCCAGAAGCAGCCTGCTTGCCGCCACGAGGCGCACGCTTGCGATTGTCGGCCATAGGACGGCCTCCTTAAATAGATAACGAACAAGAATCGACCGTCCGAGCCGCGGCACCTTGCCTTTCAATCGTCGGGCATGACCACCAGGTCTATGCCCTCCTCTTTCAAGGCAATCTGCCGCACCTCGAACGGTCGACAAATACTAGAGACTCTTAATACGAGTGCCCGCGGCCGTATCCTCAATGGTGAGGCCCAGGTCCTTGAGCTGGTCGCGAATGGCATCTGCCAGATCCCAGTTCTTGGCGGCGCGGGCCTCGGCGCGGGCCTCGAGAATCTTGGCAGCAGCCTCGTCCACATCGTCACCAGTGTAGGCAACCAGACCGGCGGCAACGCCCAGCAGTCCCAGCGGCAGCTCGACCTTGGGCTCGGGAAGCTCGACGCCAAACGTGTCGAGCAGTTCGGTCAGCGTATCGGCGGCAGCCAGGACTGCGGCCTTGTCGGCAGCATCGCCCGCCTGTTCCAGATACTGATTGCACTCGGTGACAAAGCCAAAGACGGCACCCATGGCGCCGGCGGTGTTAAAGTCGTCGTCCATGCACTCCTTAAAGGCGGCACGGGTCTCGGCGGCCTTGGCGGCAAACGCCTCGGCGGCAGCCTCATCGGCGTCGGCCGTCGCGTGGCTTGCAGCCCAGCGCAGGTTCTCGACCGTGCCGGCGATACGCGTGAGCGAGTTCTCGGCACCCTCCAGGCGCTCCCAAGAAAAGTCAAGCGGCGAGCGATAACTCGTCTGCAGCATCAGCAAGCGCAGAGCCGCGGCAGAGTGCTGCTCGAGGACCTCGGCCAGCGTAAAGAAGTTTCCGAGCGACTTGGACATCTTCTCGCCGTCAACCAGCAGCATGCCCGTGTGCATCCAGGTGTTGGAGAAGCCCTGGTGCCAGGCGCAGGTGGCCTGGGCGCACTCGTTCTCGTGATGCGGGAAGGCAAGGTCGGAACCACCGCCGTGGATGTCGATCGGGGTGCCCAGGTAGCGGTGCACCATGGCGGCACACTCGGTGTGCCAACCGGGACGGCCCTCGCCCCAGGGGCTCGGCCAGCTGGGTTCGCCGGGCTTGGCGGCCTTCCACAGGGCAAAGTCGAGCGGGTCGTTCTTGTCCTCGTTCTCCTCGATGCGCGCACCCACCATAAGGTCGTCGATGTTGCGGCCCGAGACCTGGCCGTAGTTGGAATCGCTGCGCACAGCAAAGTACACGTCGCCGTTATCGGCTGCGTAAGCGTGGCCCTGCCCGATAAGCGTCTTGATCATGGCGATCATGGGGCCGATCTCCTTGGTGGCGCGGGGGCGCACATCGGGATCGAGCACGTTGGCGGCACGCATGACGCCAATGAACTTGTCGGAGAACTCCGTCGCGACCTCGGCAGCCGTACGGCCCTGCTCGTTGGCGCGCTTGATGATCTTGTCATCGACATCGGTGAGGTTCTGGGCGAACGTGACCTCGTAGCCGCTCGCGATGAGCCAGCGACGAATCACGTCAAAGCTGATGAACGTACGGGCGTTGCCGATGTGGATGTTGTCGTAGACCGTGGGGCCGCACACATACATGCGAACCTTGCCGGACTCGATGGGCTGGAACTCTTCCTTTTTATGGGTAGCGCTGTTGTAGATACGCATTCGTTACTCCTTAACGGTTTTCTGTAGCAGGCAGACGGCCCAGGCGCCAATTCCTTCGCCCTGGCCTTCCCAACCGAGCTTTTCGGTCGTAGTGGCAGCGACGCCCACGTTTTCGACGTCAACGCCCAGAGCATGGGCGAGGTTGGCGCGCATGGCATCGCGATGCGGGGTGATCTTGGGCTGCTGGCAGGCAATGGTGCAGTCGGCATCGACAAACTCAAAGCCCAGCTCGCGCGCATAGTCCATCACGCGAGCGAGCAGCACCATCGAGTCGGCGCCCTCATAGGCGGGATCGGTGTCAGGGAACAGCTTGCCAATGTCTCCCCCACGGCAGGCACCCAGAATGGCGTCGGCCAACGCGTGCGCAAGCACATCGGCATCCGAGTGGCCCAGCAGGCCGCGCTCATAGGGAATGTCGACCCCGCCGATAATACATCGACGCCCCTCCACCAAGCGGTGGACATCGTAGCCGTGGCCAATGCGCAGGTTACTGAACATGGGGAAGGTCCTCTCCCTCGGCCATGCGACCGAGCAGAATCGCGGTTACGGGACGCAGGTCCTCGGGCACCGTCACCTTAAGGTTGTCGCGCGGGCTC
Source organism: uncultured Collinsella sp. (assembly GCA_900542365.1). Lineage (GTDB taxonomy): Bacteria > Actinomycetota > Coriobacteriia > Coriobacteriales > Coriobacteriaceae > Collinsella. Next base: position 35,166 of record UQNH01000011.1, read on the forward strand.
TGGACGCAGCGGACACGCCCGCCCATGCGCTCGACCAGCGAAGAATCGTCGGTACCGATAAAGCCCTCGGCAATGGCTGCGGCGTGAGCGCGCTTCATGGCGTCGACGCTAAAGATCTGCGGCGTCTGCGCGGCCCAATAGAGTTCGCGCGGCGGCGTCTCGACGATGTTGTCGCCGTCGACGATCTTGAGCGTGTCGATTGCGGGCTGACCGCACACGACACCGTCGAGAGCGCGGTCGCTCACGAGCACATCGATCGCATGATCGATGGCCTCGGTCGTGATGAGCGGACGAGCGCCGTCGTGAATGGCGACGTACTCAAAGCCCGCCGGCACCGCGTGCACGCCGGCGCGGGTGGAATCCTGACGAGTATCGCCGGCATCGGCAAAGCTGATGGGCGTGTCATAGTCAAACGGGTCGATGGCCAGGCGGCGCATCTCGGCACGACGCTCGGCAGGGCAAACCACGACGATGTGGCCGACCTTATCGCTACGGTCAAACGCGCGGATGGACCAGCTCATAAGCGGACGGCCCGCTACATTGACGAGCTGCTTGCCACCGGGGTTACCAAAGCGCTGGCCGCTGCCACCGGCAACGACCACGGCGCATACGGGCGCCATTATGCGTTCCCCTGTTTGGTGCCCTTCATGCGGTACAGGGAGTCCGCAAGAATGGCAGGGTTGTTAACGCCAAAGTCGCCCAGGCGCTCAGGATCCTCGCTGATGTCGTCCATGAGCTCCTGCAGCGATCCATACTCGTCGACGATTTTCTCGGCCACGCCGTCGCGCACGACGGACACGCGCGAAAGCGTGCGCAGGCCCAGCGGTGTCATGACGGAGTCCTCGTCCAGGTCGTCGTAGCCCAGAACCGCCGCCACATGCTGCGGGTCGGACAAGTCCTTGGGCGTCATGCGGCTAAGCTCGGCGCGAATCTTCTCGGCATTGGCCTCGGAAGAATCGCTCGCGTAGTCGCGAATCATCAGGTCGTACTCGGTATCCATGCTGGAGCCGGCGAGCTGCTCGAGCTGCATCTGCACGAGCTTGCCCTGGTTGCCCAACTTGACAATGCAATCCTTAAGCTCAGTCTTTGCCTGCTGCATGATCTCGAAACTCGAGAAAATGCCGGTGATGTCGGCGAGCGTAACGTAGTCGTCGAGCTCGAGGGCCGTCAGACGCAGCAGGGAGCGGTCGAGCGACTGACGGGTAGTCTGGAGCGTGGCGACGAGCTGGTTGACCGAGCTCATGATGGTGGTGACGGGCTGGATCTCGTAGCTCTTGCCGTGAACGTACACGTTGACGACGGCACGACGGGCCGAGACCGAGATCACGATGGCATCCGTGAGCACCGACATGCGGGCGGCGGTGCGGTGACGCATGCCCGTCTCACTCGTGGCGAGCGAGGGATCGGGATTGAGGTGGAAGTTGGCGCGCAGGATCTGGGTGAGGTCGCCGTCGATGACGATGGCGCCGTCCATCTTGGAAAGCTCGAACAGGCGGTTCGAGGTAAACGAAATGTTGAGCGGGAAGCCGTCGTTACCAGCAGCGAGCACGTTTTCGGTGTCGCCGACGCAAATAAGAGCGCCCAGGTGACCAGCGATGATCATGTCGAGGGCGGTGCGGATCGGCTGGCCAGGTGCCGTCAGGCGGATGGCCTGTTCCATACGCTTTTGCAGCTCGTTCTTATCCAAGGCATCGCTCCCATCGTATACGCTCCATAAACGTCAATAAGTTTCTCACGGTTTGCCTCTGTGACGCCCGCAAAATCCGATGCTTACAGAATGAGCGAACACAGCTGAGAGCCCCAATCCAAATGAGCTGCTTATGTGGTAGCATCGGGATTCGCATAAATGAGGGAGTAGTCGCGTGATCGGGTTCGCCTCCGGTGGCGCGGCAAGTCAACACACTGGCCGATGCGGCCTGGCTTGCCTTAATGAACGAGACTCGTGGCTGTGCGCGCAACGCGTACGCCACGGGTCTTTTTTGTTACTCCCCCAAGAGGTACACGCGGGCCCGCCCGCAGAGAGGGAGCCAGACTATGGGACTCGCAGAGCTCGTACTGCTCGCCGTTGGCCTTTCGATGGATGCCTTTGCCGTATCCATCTGCAAGGGCCTTGGCATGAAGAAGATCAACCTTAAAGTCGCCGTGGTGCTCGGCCTGTTCTTTGGCGGCTTTCAGGCCGGCATGCCCGTAATCGGATGGGCGCTCGGCAGTCAATTCATGGGCATCATCGGACCCATCGACCATTGGATCGCCTTTATCCTTTTGGCCTTCATCGGCGGCAAAATGCTGTGGGAAGCCTTTACCGATGACGAGGATGAAGGCGACGGCAAGGATGCCGAAAAGATTGACCTGGGCGAGTACCTGATCCTCGCCATCGCCACCTCAATCGACGCCCTAGCCGTAGGCATCTCATTTGCGGCGCTCTCAGTCGACATCATGCCCGCCGTGTCGCTCATCGGCATCACGACCTTTATCTTCTCCGTCGCCGGCGTAGCGATCGGCCACACCTTTGGCGCGCGCTACGAAAAGCCCGCCACCATCGTGGGTGGCGTCGTGCTCATCCTCATCGGGCTTAAGATCTTGCTTGAGCATCTGGGGATTTTGGCGCTGTAACGAATAACGGCCGCCCGGCATTACGCCAGGCGGCCGTTTTCATAGCCAGCCGTTTTAGAGCGGCTTAGCCAAAGCAACCTTTACGCAGCGAGGCGCTTGAGGACGTCGATGAGCAGCTCGTAGAAACGCTCGGCAGAAGCGAGCTCCATGCTCTCGTCCGGGGTGTGGACATCGGAGAGCGTCGGGCCCACGGCGATGGCGTCCAGGCCGTGCAGGGCCTCAGCAAACAGGCCGCACTCAAGGCCGGCGTGAATGGACTCGATGCGCAGCTCGGAGCCAAAGAGCTCGCGATAGCTCTCGACAAAAACGTCGCGGACCGGCGAATGCTCGGCATAGCTCCAGCCGGGATACTCGAACTCAAACTTGGCGTCGAAGCCCAGGACATCGGCAAGCGTCTGCAAACGATCCTTGAACTCGTTCTGCAGCGAGGTGATCGAGGAGCGCGGGGAAAGCATGATCTTAACCTCGTCGTCAGAGGTGGCAACCACACCGATGTTGGAGGAAACCTCGACGGAGCCGTCGGTGGCGACGTTGCGGCGAATCACGCCGTTAGGGGCAAGACGCAGGGCGCGGATGAGGGCAAGCGCGGACTTCTGGTCCATGGCCTCGACCTCGGCGTCGTCGGCAATCTCGACGGTGCAGGTAAAGCCGGGGTCGAAGACCTCGAGCTCGGCAGTGACGTCGGCGATGATGTCCTTTGCGATCTGGGCCGCGGCCTCGGCGGCAGCGTGGTCGGCATAGACCAGAACAGCCTTGCACTCACGGTTGATGGCGTTGTCCTTGGTGCCGCCGTTAAAGCTCACGATGGCGGGCTCGCCGGCAACCATCAGGCGGTCGATGATGCGGGCCATGATGAGGTTGCCGTTGCCGCGCTCCAGGTGGATATCGCTGCCGGAGTGTCCGCCCAGCAGGCCGGAGATGTCGAGCGTGAGGGTGCTACCGGTCTTGTGCTCGCGCGCGATGGGGCAGGTGTAGGTAACGACGACGCCGCCGGCGCAGCTGACGGTGGCAACGCCCTCTTCCTCGGAGTCAAGGTTAATCATGGTGCGGGCGCTAATCTGGGACTTGTCGAGCGTCTCGGCGCCGACCAGGCCAGTCTCCTCGTCGGTGGTGAACACGCACTCGAGGGCCGGATGGGCAATCGAATCGTCGTTGAGCACGGTAAGCATAAGCGCGACGGCGATACCGTTGTCGGCGCCCAGAGTGGTGCCGTTAGCGGTGAGGACGCCGTCCTTGACGACCAGGTCGATACCATCGGTCGTAAAGTCGTGCTCAACGGAGCCCAACTTGTCGCACACCATATCGATGTGGCCCTGCAGCATCACGGTCGGAGCATTCTCGGCGCCGGCAGAAGCGGGCTTGCGAATGATGACGTTGTAGACCTCGTCCTGGTACACATCGAGGCCGCGCTCCTTAGCAAACGCAACCAGGAAATCGCTGATGCCCTTCTCGTTGCCAGACCCACGGGGGATCGCGCTGACCTCCTCAAAGAAATGGAACAGCTGGGCGGGCTCGTAGCCGGTGATCTTGTAATCCATGGTGCCTCCTTGGCGCAACTGGTTAGACAGTAAGACATGCGTCTTGTATATTCCCAGACTTTGCGTGCATAAACCAGTCGAAAACGCCGAGCGCCCTTGCATCATCGGCTAACGGCGGGGAAACGCTACTTTATTAGAATAAAGCAGGTTAGACGGGCCGCGCCAAAGGGACGTTGGACCCTTCAACCAACCTCAACGCTTGATCAACGTTTATGCATACGCCATTGATATGTTTAATGAGATCTACTTTGAACGAAGGGTCCTTTTCAACAGAAAAAGGGCGCTCCTTTGGAACGCCCTCGTGGACACAAGGTTTGGTTACGCCCTACAGCGCGCCAGAGCCGGTTTGCATCATGCCGCCGGGGCCCGAGGTC